>JALWEC010000250.1 GCA_027036655.1 Melioribacteraceae bacterium | reverse complement strand
TCAATTGTAATCAAACGAAATCTAAGAGAATTAATAATTTTCGTAACCATAAGTTCCTGTCAGTTTAGTTTGAAAATCATATTCATCGTTAATATTAAAGATATTTGAATACTCCTGAGTTGGAGCAGAGTTAAGATTTGTTTCTGAATCCACTACTATTTGTACCAGTTTTATATTTAATGCTTTTTCAATCTTATTAATTGTCTGAAGAGTAAAGTTTTCCTTTCCCTTAACAATCTTACTGACTTGCTGAGGAGTAACATTAATCATTTCGGCAAGTTGAAATTGCTTAATATTATTTTTCCTTAAATACCTCAAAATAGTTAATGCAATTTTAGCAGATTCTTCACGCCAACCGTCATCTTGAATTCTTCTTTCCGCATTCGCAATCCAAGGCGAATTACCCGTTACTAATTTCTTAATACTTTCTTTTTCTTTCATTTTTCTATTCACTTAAATTTTCTTTATCAAAAACATGATTTGCAATTAAAAAATCTTTTAACATTATTAACTTTTTAAGTTCAAACTCAGTCTCTTTTTGCTCTTGCATTTTTCCAAAGAGTTTTATTGCTCCGCCTGAAACGACATAAGTTTCATCGGTTAATTTCACAGCATAAATTCTGAGCCACTTTGTAACGATGCCGTAAGCTTTTGTTTTTAACAAATTATCTTTTTGAATTTCGGAATCCGTTAACGGCTTAAAAAATTTTTTCAGTAAATCATTATCATTGGCGCAAGTAAGAATAGCTTTCTCCAATAGTTGAGCATCACGCAATGTTTTTAATACCGCATCTTCAACCGAAATATCTTTCCAAAAACCACTTTTCAGAGTATCGGAGTAGGACTCAAAATACTCTTCCAAATATTCTACATCTGTCCATTTTTCAAAAATTTCATCCCAAGCATCAAATTCGGAGTTTTTATATTTAACCGAAAACAAACTTTGTTTTTCAGTTTCAAATATACAAAAAATCTGCACGATATCAACCTATAGGTTTATTAATAAAGCGATTATTGTATTAATCCATTATATGAGTAAAACGGTTATCAACAAAAACAACTTCCATATAACAAGAAAAAGTGTTCATGTCAATACCCTCGAAATTCTATTGCCTAATTTAAGAAAAAAGATTACCAAGCAATTTGATTATGTCAATATATCAGATATTTTCTATCTTACTCCAAGAAGAAAAAATTGATAAATCTCAATATAATTCCACGAGTTAATTTTGTTTATCTAAAAATACTTTCTTAGCTCATCCGGAGATTCTATTTTCCCGAGAGCGATAATCGTTTTGATTCTCGCTTTCTGTCCGTTTAAGTATTCGGAAAAAATTACGCCGAGTTTCTTTAGCCATTTCCCCGCTCCCGGATAACCGTAAATATCAAGCGTTTCTCCGGCGGGACAACGAGAAACAAGTACAACCGGTATCCCTTTATTCACAACATATTCAATTCCTTCAAACGCGGCAGGCGGAACATTCCCGACGCCGAGCGCTTCCACGACGAGCGCATGCGCGCCGCTATCAGCCGAAAATCGAAAAAATTTATCATCCATTCCGGCGTAAACTTTAAGCAAATCAACATTCGGATCAATATTATCAGTTTCTATTATTTCCAACTTTTTAGGAAGTCTGTTAAAAATCACTCTACCTTTTTCCACAAATCCCAATGCGCCAAAATCGAGACTGCGGAATGTTTCAATGTCTTCAGTATGCGTTTTAGTTACTTCGCTTGCCGCATTAATTTCTCCGTTCAGGCAAACGAGCACACCCATCCCCATGCTGTTCTTGTTGTTTATGATATACATCGCGTCAAGCAAATTTCTCGGACCGTCCCAATCGGGCTCGGAGCTTGTTCTCATCGCTCCTATAACTACAATCGGCTTATCTGTTTTAACCGTTAAATCCAGAAAATAAGCGGTCTCTTCCAGCGTGTCCGTACCGTGCGTTACAATTATTCCGTGAATATCGTCTCGCTTAATCTCTTTTTGAATCACCTTGGAAAGCTCAAGCATTAATTCGGGTGTCATATGAGGCCCGGGACGATTACCAAAATTAAAAACTTCTACATCGGCTAATTTTCCTGCTTCGGGAATCATCTTAATCAATTCCTCTCCGTGGAAAAACGGCACGGCGCCTCCGGTTTTTTCATCAATTTTCATTGAAAAAGTACCGCCGGTAAATACAACTAAAATTTTATTCATTCTTATCTCCGCCAAAAAATTTTACAGTTTCTTTTAAACCTTCTTCCAAAGAGTATTCCGGCTGATAGCCGAGCAGCGTTTTAGTTTCGTCAACCGACGCCGAACTGAATTTGATGTCTCCCGGACGCTCATCGGTGTATATTATTTTACTTTTGGAGTTTGTTAATTTAATAATCGTTTTTGCAATTTCGTTAATTGATACCGAATATCCCGTGGCAACATTAAAAACTTCCCCTTTTCCCTTAAATTCGGCTACTTTTACTCCCGCCTGCACCACGTCTTTAACGAAAACAAAATCTCTCGTTTGTTCTCCGTCTCCGTATATTGTTATATCGATATTATTTACGGCATTGTGAATAAAAATCGGAATTGCAGCCGCATACTGACTTTTAGGATCCTGCCGCGGTCCGAAAACATTAAAAAATCTTAAAGAGTTAGTATTCAGTCCATATTCTTCGGCGTACATTCGGAGATAATATTCCCCATCCAATTTTGTGATTGCGTAGGGAGTTTTAGGCTCGGGCTTCATCGAAATACGCTTCGGCTGTTCGGGATTATCGCCGTATATTGCCGCAGAACTGGCGTGAATTACTTTCCCAACCCGGCGTTTCGTTGCCGCTTCCAGAATGTTTAACAGTCCTACTACATTATTCTCAACAGTTTCGTAAGGTTTTTCTAACGATTCCGGAACCGAAACCAACGCGGCAAGATTTATCACGATATCGGCATTCTCCAAAATTCTGTCGATAAGTTCTTTTTCCGTGATTGAAACATTATGAAATGTAAGATTGAATTTTGAGATATTTCTTAAATATCCGCTTCTCAGGTTATCCACAACGTGAACGTCATTTCCCTGGGCGGAAAAATGCTCGGCAAAATGGCTTCCGATAAACCCGGCGCCTCCTGTAATAACGACTTTCATATTTCCTCAAATTATTTCTACAAATTTAAGAATAAAGATGTAAGGATTCCGAACTTTTATCAATTTTTCGGCACGATTTTTTCCGCACTTTTGTATTCAAATCCACTCTCTTATTTCACTTTAAATTTAACTTATTGATAATTAACAACTTAGAAAATAATCGCAAAAAATATTTGGACGATAGCTAAAATTCTTCTATTTTCGTCTCGCTGAAAGACGTTCTAACTTATGTTGATAACTTGTTGATAACTTTTTTGTGTGAAACGTTTCACACAACGCCGATATCGAAAAATAGCCTTCGTAAATGTGTATTTCTGTTGGCTACATTAAAATAAACATTGTAACTTGTTACAAAATAACACTTTACGCTGCCACCCTTTATGTTGACAACGTGTTGATAACTTTTTGGCTTTGTAATTATTTTGTTAGAAAAATTAAAAAACTATTTGATTTTGAAGATATTAATTTGTGGAT
>JALWEC010000249.1 GCA_027036655.1 Melioribacteraceae bacterium | reverse complement strand
ATTATCCGAAGATGTTGATTTGCAAGGTCATACGGATTACAGACTCGCGATTCTTCCTCTCGGCGGTTACGTAAAAGTTGCCGGAATGGTGGATGAAAGTTTTGATACCGAATTTGCCGACAAACCACCGCAGCCGTGGGAGTTCCGCGCAAAATCGACTCCGAAAAAAGTGTTTGTTTTAATCGCCGGCGTTCTGATGAATCTTCTTCTAACAATCGCTATTTTCTGGGGGATAAATTATTTTCAGGGAAAGCAGGTAATTCAAACAACCGAAATAGGCGTTATTCCAGATAGCACTTCGGTTTACAATCTCGGTTTCAGAAGCCACGATAAAATTCTGCAGGTAAATAAAGCGGCTGTTACCAACTGGGATGATGTGATGCAGGATTTGGTAATGGCAAATACGGAAAAGGTTACCGTCGAAGTTCTGAGAAACGGTAAAACCGTAACGCTTTCAATTCCCACACAGGTAATCAGAGATTTATCTCAGAAAGGAATGTTCCTTCCGATTGGCAACACGCTTCCCGCAATTAACGCGGTTATGGATAATTCCCCCGCCGAGGATGCGGGATTAAAAGATGGCGATATTTTCCTTTCGATTAACAACGAACCGGTAAAAACGGTTGACGACGTAATCAGAATCGTTTCATCGCATAAGGATAAAACCATTCCGATTACGGTTCTGCGCGAAAAAGATACGTTGACGTTTAAAGTTACTCCGAGTTTGGAAGGAATGATAGGCGTTGCTTTGGCAAACGCTTACACCGGGAAAATTACATATAAAAAATACGGCGCGTGGGAATCCTTCGTAAAAAGTTTGAAAGACATTGAAAATTACACGGTTCTCACTTACGAAATGTTTGCCAAAGTAATTTCCGGCAAAATTGCGTTCGGGTCGGCTTTCGGCGGACCTGTAAAAATTGCTAAGTTCGCGGTTAAGTCGGCTGAAGGCGGCTGGGTTACGTTCCTCTATTTCCTTGCGGCGCTGAGTTTAAGTCTGGCGATAATCAATATTATTCCTTTTCCCGGATTGGACGGCGGACATTTGGTAATAGTGCTGATTGAAGGAGCGATAAAAAGGGAGCTTCCGATAAAAGCCAAAATGTTGATACAGAATATCGGCTTTGTTCTTTTACTGATTGCAATGGCGTATATTATTTACAGCGATTTGATAAGTATGTAATTTGTTAATGGTCATTGGACATTAGACATTAGTCATTTGTCGTTAGTCGTTGGTTACAAGGGGATTTTCGGGTTTAATTTTTATCGGTGAATATCCCCTTTTTTCGTGTTATCCGTGTTCTATCAATCTTAAATAAGGATTAAAATGTTAAAACTAATTACAATGCTTTTTTCTCTCTCGATTATATTTACATCCGTAGGTTCGGCATCGAGCTTGGAAAATAATTTATCCGGAAATCAAATCGCGGAAGGAAAATTATTTACCGTAAAAACATCAACAGATAAAAACGATATCAATGGGGAGAAAACGAAGATGAAAAATAGAGAAACAGCCGTTTTGGGCGCTGGATGCTTCTGGTGTGTAGAGGCAATTTTTCAAAAGCTGAAAGGCGTTATTTCAGTTGAGCCGGGATATACCGGCGGGACAGTTGCAAATCCGACATACGAGGAAGTATGCAGCGGTAAAACGGGACACGCAGAAGTTGCGAAAATCGTTTTCGATTCGACAAAAATAAGCTACGGCGAAATCCTTGACGTTTTCTTTGAAATTCACGACCCGACAACTTTGAACCGGCAGGGAAACGACATCGGCGAACAGTACCGTTCGGTTATCTTTTACGCCGACGAACAACAAAGAAAAATAGCCGAAGAAACCGTAAAACGTCTTGAAGCTAAAAGGGTTTACGATTCGCCGATAGTTACCGAAATTGTTCCGCTCGAAACTTTTTATCCGGCTGAAAATTATCATAAAAATTATTACGAAAACAATAAGGATAAACCTTACTGCCGCTTTGTAATTTCTCCCAAGGTGAAAAAGTTTGAAAAGAAATTTTCGGGAAAGCTGAAAAAGAATATGCAGAAGATTCGCGAATAGCCGATAGAACACGGATAACACGGAAAGATAAGATTTTTACGGATAAAGCAGTCCCAAATCCCTCAAGGCGAATTCTGACTTTTATTGATTCACTTGCAAAACGCAAAGCTACGGAAACAGTTTTTTTAATAGCTAAGGGTCGCGCTCCACGCACCCCTTTCCCGCATTATAAACTTCCTTTTAACCTTACGTCTTCGGCAAACTTATTAATCTTAACTCCCTTTAATAAACAAAAAAGCTACGCCAAATATATATTACCAAAACAACACATTTATAATCGATGGGAAAAAACAAAAATTCCAAGTAAACTTGTGTTAATTTTAAAACAAAACGAAAGAAGAGTCTCAAAATCGCTAATTATGCCAAATATAGAGTTTTTTCGGACAGCTACCACCTTCTCTGCGGTGAACTCAATATAACAAATTTAGTATCTTATCAGTAAACCTCGTGTTATTTCGGGTGGAATACATTCCCAAATTCTCTGAAGTCCTTTGTTGGTATGGCTTTCAGAAATTACTTTCTCCCGTTTTGGTACTGGCTTGCCCGGGTTAGGTATTCTTCCTGACCTTGTCCTGTTCCCTATCAACGAAACTGCAAAAAACGGTTATATATTTATTTAGTAGATATAAAATGATTAGAAATTTTGTTTTGCATATCTTTACTGTTTGATTATCTGAATTTAAGTGCCGGACAGAATAACAAATAGCGCGGCTTACAAGCAGCTGGTTCATAACATTTCGGACATTCCGGAGCGGGGTAAAGTATATTTAAAACCGCTTCCCGGTTCGCTTCTATCCCTTTGCATAAAGAGTTTGGAAAAGAAGGAAAGGGAGTTAGTTCTTCTTTTTGAGAATAAAACGCTTCTTTACGAAACAAATGTGGAACTTGAAATTCTCGGAGTTAAATCACCGAAAATTCTTTTTGATGAATATTCCGAATCATCAATTCTTGAAAAAATAACCAAACTTACTTCCAACAAGGACTTTATCGTTTTGGCTACATACGATATTCTTAAAACTCCGTTTCCCGTTAAGGAAGATGTAAAGAGCGCCTCGTTAACGATTGAAGCGGGTATGGAGCTTGACTATGACGAATTTATCGAATATCTGAATATGTACGGTTACGGCAGTGAGGACTATGTTGAAATTCCGGGAAGCTACGCGATGCGCGGGGCAATTATCGACTTTTGGTCTTTCAGCGAGAAAAATCCGGCGCGAATAGAGTTTAACGGCGATTTGATTGAAAGTATTCGCTTCTTCGATCCCGACAGCCAGCGCTCGCTCGGTTCAGCGGAATCGGTGATTCTTTCCCCAGGTTTGGATAACAGCGGCAAGAGTCTCTCGGCAACAATTTTCGACTATTTTTCCAACCCGCTTATTTTCGCATCGGAAACGGAACTGAATAACCTTTTTGCGGAAAGAGAGAAGGAATTCGGCGATAAAGATTTTGAGATTATCGACGAAGAAATTGACGATGAACTGAAAAAGGAACTCTTCGACGATACGGAAAAAGCCGAAAGCCATATTGACGCTGATGAAGCGGAAAAAAACGTTTTCACGGAATTGGAC
>JALWEC010000248.1 GCA_027036655.1 Melioribacteraceae bacterium | reverse complement strand
GTTTTGAATTTTTTATCAAAATGAACATTTCATCATCTTCGGGAATATCTCTCGTTACGCTTTTATAAACAGGCGTAAAGTCAACTTCTGCTCCTTTTTCTCGCAAGCCGTTACTTAAAACATCCCGTGAATTTGCCGAAGCGGGAATAAGGATTTTCTTTTTCTCCAAATCCATATCTCTAAAAATTTCAAGCAGTCCTTCGGCGGAAAAAGTTTTGGGAATAAAATCGACTTTCACTCCGTGCGAAGCAACCGCTTCCGCAGTTTTAGTCCCGACGGCTGCAATTTTTACTTTCGCGTTTTCCGGAATTCCGAAGTTACCGAGCGCTTCAAAAAAGTATTTCACCCCGTTTGCCGAAGTAAAAATAAGATAATCATAATTTTTATAATTGCTTAACTTATTCCTCTCCTCGGCGTTAAGCTGCAGCGGAACTGTTTCAATCGTAGGGAAATAAATAATCTCCCTTCCCAATGATTGAATATGTACAAAGGTTTCTTCCGCCGACGAACGGGAACGGGTAATCAATATTTTATTAATCTTTGTTTTCAACTACTTTTTCTCGGATTCGTAAATTTCTTTCAGAACACTTTTCGCACCGGCTTTAAGCATTTCTTCGGCAAGCCGCTTTCCTAAAAGTCCCGGCTGATTCTTCTTTCCCCGAATTCTTTTGCGGAATGTAACACTTCCGTCAAGCGAGCCGACAAAACCGCTGAGATACAAGCCGTTGTTTTTAACTTCGGCTAAAGCTCCGATGGGAACTTGACAGCCCCCTTCGAGAACTCGTAAGAATTCCCTTTCGGATAAAACCGCAAGATAAGTTCCTTCATCGTGAAGAATTTCAACGGACTCTTTAGCAAAATTATTCTCGGCGCTTACCTCAATCCCTAAAGCTCCTTGTCCTACTGCGGGTAAAACCATATAACTCGGTATGATTGAAGATATATATTTCTTGAGCTTAAGCCGTTCAACTCCGGCGCGCGCCAAAATCATTCCGTCCCAATCCGAATCGAGAAACTTTTTAATTCTTGTCGGAACATTCCCTCTGATATCAACTATTTTAAAATCGGGACGAACGCTCAGAAGTTGGCTTTTTCTTCTAAGCGAACCGGTTGCCACAGTCGCGCCTTCCGGTAAATCTTCAATTGTGATTCCCTTCTTCCGTGCGATTAACGCATCTTCAACATCGTGCCGTTTTGTTACCGCCGCAATTTCAAGTCCGGCGGGGAGTTCTGTCTGTAAATCTTTCAAACTATGAACAGCCAAATCGATTTCACCGTTCAACAGCGCAACTTCAAGCTCCTTTGTGAAAAGCCCCTTATCGCCGATCTTCGATAAAGAAACATCAAGAATCTTGTCCCCTTTTGTGGAAATCTTTTTCAGAACAACATCCACGCCTTTCAGTTTTTTCTCGAGTTCTTTTTTTACATAATTAGCCTGCCACAAAGCCAAATCGCTTGAACGCGTACCGATAATTAATTTCTTTTTCTTTCCCATTTTTATTTCTCTTCAAGTTTAAAAAGTTCGCGAATTATTTGCGAGTACTCCGCCGCCTTTTCATAATCTTTGCCGTTTTCAGATAAATGCCGAAGCTCCAAAGTAGGATTATGCAAAACTCTCCCGATTAGTCTTCTGGTCATTTTATCTATTTTTTCGAGCTGATGCTCATCAAACTTATGACTTATCTTTTCCATTTCATCAGAGCGAATTTCCTCAAAAAACTCACGAAACAATTTCAGCGTGGGTAAGATTTCCAAAGTATTGTACCAGGCAAAGAACCCGACGGCTTCCTGTTCGATAATTTCTTTTACTCTCGGTATTTCCTTTTTCCGCTTTTCAAGATTACTTTCGACGATAACCTTTAAGGAATCAATATCATGATAAAAAATCTCGTCAATCTCGGCTACTTTAGGATCGATATCGCGCGGAATCGCAATATCCATAACCACAACCGGATTTCCTTTCCGTTTTTTAATCGCCTTCTTGAAATCTTCAAAATGCAAAATATAATCGTTGGCGCTCGTTGCGCTTATTATAATATCGTATTTGTGAAGCTCGCTCTTAAAATCGTGAAAATGGAGAAATTTTCCTCCGACTTTCCCGGCAAGGTTTTTACCTCGTTCTTCGGTCCGGTTTGCAATTGCGAGTTCGCGCACGTTTTTATCTTTAAGATGGATCGCCGCCAGTTCCCCTGTTTCTCCGGCGCCGACAATCAAAGCGTTCTTTGTTTCGAGATTATTGAAAATCTTCTCGATTACTTTAATCGCGGCGTAACTGATTGAAACGGCTCCGTTGCCTATCATAGTTTCAAGGATTGCGCGCTTCCCTGTTTTTAGCGTTACAAGTTGCAGTCTGTGAAATATCGATTTAAGAAAATCATGCTCTTCCGAAAAAAGAAACGCATCTTTAACTTGTCCCAATATCTGACTGTCGCCGACAATCATGGAATCGATTCCCGTAGCGACTTTAAGCAAATGGTTAACGGCTGAACAGGCAAACATAGGAAGATAGTTCTGCTCTTTTACTTCAATTTGGGGTTTAATCTTGAGTATCGCGTCGCGTAAATCTTTAGCGGTGATTTCCGGCGAAACCGTAACCCCGTAAATTTCCGTGCGATTACATGTGGAAATGACGATTCCTTCGCTCAGATATTTATCCTTGAGAAGATAAATTAATTTGGATTTTTCTTCATCGTTAAGATAAACGGCTTCGCGAAGGTTTAAGTCACACGTATTGTGATTTAAACTTATTCCGATTATTTTCATGCAAGATTAACCTTTCATCCAAAAGTGTGAAACGAGCTTTGAAAAACGCTCGAAGTCACAACAGCCAAAACGGCAACAATAAAATCAAGAAGCAAAAAAAGTATCAACTTCTTACCGTACAGATTTCCAAAAAACTTAATAAAAATCGTAACGCCGTAAAAAATCCAAACCATAACGGTCGAGACCAGTTTCGGGTCGAAATAACTGAAATTCGTAAAAACGCGCGGGAGCCAAATTAATCCTATGATTACGGAAAAAGTAAGAAGAATAAATCCGATTAAAGATGACAAAAAGGCGAGTTTTTCCAAAATCTCCAAATTCGGAAGTTTTTGAAAAAACATATCAAACCGGCTTGTTTTAAGTTTTTTGAATAGTACAATGTACATCAGAGCGTATGCCGATGAAATGGAGAAAGCTGTGTAGGATAATATTGCAGTTACGACGTGCGAACTGAGGGGGAAATTTTTCAGAGCATCCGGCACTTCCGTCTCCATCTTAAAAAAGAGGACCGAAATAATCTGAAAAATCAAACCGATTCCTACAATAAAAAAGCCCGTTCCCCGAATATCGGAAAGAAGCTCCAATAAAAAATAGGTAAAGAGTACGGAAAATGCAATCAGAGAAAAGATTTCAAACTTATTCGTTATCGGCAAATGTCCTAATTGCAGAGAAAGAATTGTCAGAAAAACCGTGCTGTAAAGAATTGTTACAAATAACAGTACTCTTTTAACGACAAAAAATTTTTTATCGTCTCTTTTAAAATCCAAAAAATAGGAATAAAAAACCGAGAAGTAGAGTAATAAAAGTAAGAAATTTAATATATTTATTGTTTGATTCAACTTGGTTAATTCTTTATTATTAAT
>JALWEC010000247.1 GCA_027036655.1 Melioribacteraceae bacterium | reverse complement strand
TTCCCCGAATACAGGCGCGTCGGCAATAACGCCGAGTCTCATCAATGTTTTGATCTGATTAATTCCGTTAATCTCGACCGCGACTTTTTTGTAAGTCTGCGCCGAAATGACAAACGTAAATATCAATAAAAGAAAAGCAAATTTTTTCATAACTCCTCTAAACCAAATTTTAAAAAATATTTATTTAATAAACTGAATTGTCATCGGGGGGTAATAATACTCACCATTTAAAGACTTAACCGCAGCAACAATCGGAATGATAAACCCAAGAAGAAACACAAGAACAAGTAAAGGAATTCCGACTAAGAAGAAAATCAATATTCCCGCAATAAAAACATAAAGCGTTAATGAAATCTGGAAGTTAACTTCCTGCTTACCGTGAAAATCAATAAAAGGGGAATGTTCTCTTTTAATAATCCAAATCGAAAGAGGACCGAAGATATTTCCGAAAGGAAGAACTAAAAAAGAGAACGCCGCAATGTGTGTAATCGCCGCCCAAGTCCGTATTTCCTTGTCGGTTAATTGTGCGGTTTTGGTATTTTCCATAATATTCCGTTTTTATTTATCAAATTAGAAACATTAAAAACAAAAGACAAATTTGTTTTTAAGCGCATTGATTTTGACGGATAAAACTATCCCCGGTTTCAATAAAATAACCGCCGAGGAATGTAATCTTCGGCGGCGTCATCAAACTTGCCACATCTTATTTTTTTATCTCTTCCAATTCTTGAACAGAGTATTCGCTCTTTCCGAAAGGTAACTCGGAAACATTAACTATTTTTGCGTAAACTCCCGGTAAGTCGTCAATCATCCAAAGTTTGTATTTGTCGTCTCCGTCGGCAGCTTCCACTACGGTACACTGAAATTCTCCCGCCGGGACTTTAACCTTTTCGTGTCCCGCAATTCTGAATCTGTAATATTCATCCATCGGGAAAAAGAGATTGTAGCTGTTCTGTAAATTACCCTTGATTTTTTGGGAATACTGCGAAGTGTCCGTTCCGACAATTGTAGAATTACTAAATACAACGCTTGGCTTCTCACGATTGACTTTAATTTTTTTGATTATGCCGGAGTACTCAAAACAGTTTACTTTCGGCAAGAGCTTACCGGATCTGTATTTTAAATATTTTACCGGAGAAAGTTTTTCTATCATTAAACCGAAATCCTGCCACGGAAGTTTTGAAACGTCCCCTTCTTCCGGCAAATCATCTTCGGTAAATGCCAAACTATCAACATCGGAGCTTTTCTTAACCTTAGTCGCGACAACCTCTCCATCCTTAGTTACGATTACTACTTTATCGGCACTTATTTCCTTAATTTTATTCTTCCCTCTGAAGGGAGTTGAAATTGCGGAGATTACCAAGTCGTTATCTTCCGGCAGAAAAAGCCAGCTTCCGTTGATTGTTTCTACCGATCCGTCTCCGGTTGTTACCGAGGTAAAAGTATCGGGCAATCCAAATTTCAGATAAGTATGCAAACCATCATAATCATACTGCCACAAACCCGAAAGTTGGGAGCCACCGTTTTCTTTTTCAATCTTCTTTTTATCAAGTCTTTGAAAATTATAAACAACATTATCCTTTTTCAGTACAAGTTCCGAATCCGATAATTTTGCAACTTCCATTTTTCCGCTAAATCCTTTCCCGAATTTTGAAGCGGCAATTACGGCGTTTGCCTTCGAATCATATTTCCAAGTGCCAAATGGAATACCCATTGTAACCATATTGCCATCTTTTGCGAAACTAAATGTGTTATAAACATCTTTTGTTTCTCCATTCATTACCACGGATGTTAAAAGCCAATCGCCGGTTATCTTTTCCGCTTGTGCAAAAACAGACCCCGCCAAAAAGAGAACCGTTAGTATAAGCGCTTTTTTCATATTATTCCTTATTATAATTTGATTAATTTATTCCGATAGAATCTTACCGTCAACAACCGGCGTTACGCAAACCAAAGGGGCGTCCCCAAGCCCGTAATGGGAAAAAATGCTTTCAAATAATCGATAATGGAGACCTCTTTTCTCCAATTTATGAAACTTCCGGTATGACATAAATTGCCCTAATCTGTTTGCCGGAGCGCCGAAGTGTTCGGCAGTTTCAAAATCAACTTTTGCCATTGTTTTTAGGAACTCGATTTTCTCGTCGTCGCTCCCTTCGCGGGAATACTCCTTTACTGCAATGTCCGTAACTTTTTTATTATCGATAATTAAAAAAATATTTAGAATCGTTTCTTTCATTTTCTTTTCGTGAGTTAAATTTAATTTTTCTTCGGATTTCTCGGTAAGTTGAATCATTCGGTAAAAAATCCTTTTGCAAAGATAGAAAAATATTTTTACCGGAAAAGTAAAAACTGTCACATGTTTCCGAATTAAAGCTCAATTTCATTTTAACCAAAAAACAAAGATGAATTATAAATAAAACAAAAAAGCGTTTTGCAATTAAGAAGCTTTTAACGGCTTTTTCCATTTTTCCTTTGTTATTATTAACCCTCTCCATATTTTTGACAAGTTATTTATTTTTATTGTTGACTAAAGGCGAATACTATGAAAAACATTTTAATCCTCGGCGCGGGACAAAGCGCCCCTTACATGATTTCTTTTATGCTTGACCAAGCTAAAAAAAATGATTGGTTTGTAAAAGTCTGCGATTACGATTTGGAGTTGGCGGAAAAAAGAGTCGGGAATCACCCTAACGGACAGGCGATTCAATTTGACGCAAACGACATCGAGTTTCGTCAATCGCTTATTAAAGAAGCCGATATCGTACTCAATTTGCTGGCGCCGGTTTTTCAGTATCCGGTCGCGTCCGATTGCGTTCAGTTCGGCAAGCATGTTATTACGGCATCTTACACGGATCCCCGCGTTCAGGCTCTGAACAACGAAGCGATAAAAAAGAACATTCTCATCCTCAATGAAATGGGACTTGACCCCGGAATTGACCACATGTCGGCAATGGCTGTTATTGAAAAAGTAAAAAAATCGGGCGGTGAAATTACCGGATTTCTCTCATACGGAAGCGCCATCCCCGCGCCTTCACCTAACCTGAATCCGCTCGGTTATTACATTACTTGGAATCCAAGAAACGTTGTATTAGCCGGCACATCCGGCGCGCTTTATCTCGAAGATGGAAAAATGAAAGTGCTTTCACAGCAGAAAGTTTTCAGACGCACTTGGGAAGTCGAAATCGACGGCGTTGGGACATTGGAGGCTTATCCGAACCGAGATTCATTAATCTACACTAACGTTTTTGATTTGCCCAACGTGAAAACTATGATTAGAGGCACTCTCCGCTATCCGGGGTGGAGCGAAGTTTGGAGAAACATAATTTTGCTCGGGATGCCGAACGACACCATGAATATCCCCGGACTTGCCGATATGACATACGCCGAATTCACGGAAATGTTTGTCGGGCTACATTCTTCTGGCAACGAGCTTAAAAAAAGAGTTGCGGTTTCACTCGGACTAAATCCAACCGGAACAATAATCAGAAAGCTTGACTGGCTCGGATTATTCTCCGATGAAAAAATCGGCGGGAACCCAAAAACCGCCGCCGACGTTTTGGTCGAACTCCTTAAGAAGAAACTCAAAATGACTGCCGGTGAAAAAGACATGGTTGTTCTGATGCATCAGATTGA
>JALWEC010000246.1 GCA_027036655.1 Melioribacteraceae bacterium | reverse complement strand
CCGAAGCCGGAATTGACGCAAACTTTACGCCTCTTGACCCCGCCGTGGCGGAATCCTACCGCGAAAAAAGTTTTGACGAATTGTATTCCGAGCTTGTTAAAACAGGCTCGCCGCTTCTGAAATATCTGATGAGATATTTTGGCTCTAAAACAATGATGTGGAAAGCGCTCTCGAAAGCGTCCGGGAAAAGGAACACCGTAAAGAAAATTAACGAAGAGTTTATTGAGAAGGGCGTTTATTCCGCGGAAAAAGTTAAGCAAAAGTTTGACAAACTATTCGGCGATATTATTCCTCCGTTATTAAATTCATTTGTTGATGATTTATCGGAAGCAAATGAAAGTCTTCTCGCCGAAAAACCCGAGAACAAAGCGGCAAATTCGGTTCGTCTCTTAATTGAAAGAATAAAAAAGATAGAAGATAATTTTGAAAAATTGCGATTCTTAAACAGCGCGGAATTTAAAGAAACTATTTTTACTAAAAAACCTGAGCTGAGAAAAGCGGTTCACTCAAAAGAATTTAACGGCGAAACAATTTCCCGCATCAATGCTTACGCGAAACTTTTACTTAACTTCGGCTACGCGAATAAATACGACTATGTGAACGAACTCGCGGAATTCGCAGACAAGTTTCTCGCTTTTTATTCTATGTTTGATGAAAAATATTCCGAGAAAAAATATCAGAACGGCTATCTCGATTTTGACGATATTCTTTTAACGGCTGAAAAAATCGTTAAAGATAAAAGTGTTCGGGAAAAGCTGAAAAACAAATACCTCTACATAATGATTGACGAATATCAGGATACCAACGAGCTTCAGTACGATATTTTCATTCCGATACTGGACGAACTTCGCGCCGGCAACCTCTTTGTCGTTGGAGATGAAAAACAGAGTATCTACCGGTTTAACAGCGCAGAGTTGGAGGTTTTTCGTCAGACGAGAAAGGAAGTTCTTGCGCACCAAGGAGAAAAACTTGAACTGCCTCACAGTTTCAGACTTGCGCCGAACATAGCCCTTTTCACAAACAAAGTTTTCAGTCGGCTCTTTGCGAATCCCGATCCGCTATATAACGAAGTTGAATTCAGCGAGTTAGCTTCCGCAAGAAAAGAAGAGGAAAAGGGAGAAGTGAAGTTTATCCTTACAAAGAAGGAGGATGGCGCTCCGACCGAAGCGGAATTGATTGCGCGGAAGATAATTGAAATTACGAATAATTCTGATTTAGACTTTGGAGAGATTGCAATTTTGTTCAGGAAGAATAAGGAAATTGAGGAGCTTGAAAAAACGCTCGGACATTTTAACATTCCCTATTCGGTTGTCGGCGGACGTGGATATTTCCAGCAGCTCGTCGTCGGAGATATTCATAATTATCTTTCCTTTCTTCTTTCCCAAAATAACGACGCGGCGCTTCTCGGAACGCTTCGCGCGCCTTTTTACTCCTTCCCTGATTCGCTGATTCTAAACATCCACAACGAGAAAGGGAAAACGCTTTGGGAAAAAGTAAAATCTTATTCCGCAAAATCCCAATTTGTAAAAGACGCGGTTGAGTTAATCAAGAAACATATTGTTATTTCGGTTACTTCCGACGTCGGGAGTCTCCTTTCGCAAATACTTGACAACACTGCGTACTGGAGTGTAATCGCTTCGAAAAAAAACGCCAAACAGGAAATTGCGAACACAAAAAAACTCCTTCGATTTTCCGTGGAATCAATTACAAGCGAAACCACTTCCCTTTACGATTTCACTCAAAAACTCGGAACAGCCATAAAAGAAACTACCGATGAAGGCTTTGCTCAGCTTGGCGAAGAGAGCAAGTCGGTGAAACTCCTTACGATTCATAAATCAAAAGGTTTGGAATTTAATACGGTTTTTCTCTATAACTCAAACGCTCCGCTCAGTACAAGTTCCGTTTCTTCCAAATCGGTAATCCTTGATAAAGAGTTTGGAGTAATAACCAAAGTACCGGAAAAAGGAAATTACTTTTCGGAGTACAAACTTCCTGCAATCGGCTGGCTGTATAATTATTACGACAACCGTAAGGAATCCGCAGAAGCAAAACGGCTTTTATATGTTGCGGTTACAAGAGCAATAAATTCGCTCTACATTACCGCCTCTCTCGGGAAAAACGATTCAACTTCGCCAAACTCTTTTATGAATATGTTCGCCGAATCGCTTCAGGCGGATTTATCCTCCGATAAAATCTCGATTCGCGAATCCCTTCCATTTATCGACTTGGAGAAAAATATTGTCGAACGCAAAACGATTGATTTTGAGATTGAAATACTAAAAGAGGTTGAACCGAGCGGCACATCCGAAGAATCCCATTCCGAAGAAAACGAGTTTGATTTATTACTAAAAAAAATCAGCGACACTGAAACCGAAGAAATAATTTCCGCTACAAAAATTACTCTTTACAAAGAATGCCCGCTGAAATATCATCTTACTTATAATTTGGGCCTTGGCGAATTAAACAATCTGCTGAAAGAAAAACCCGACCTCGAATTTGACAAAGAAGAACTTGAAGATATTGAAAAGAGCGGGAAAATCCCGTCAAACAAAGCCGGTCAGATTTTA
This sequence comes from Melioribacteraceae bacterium, assembly GCA_027036655.1. Taxonomy (GTDB): domain Bacteria; phylum Bacteroidota; class Ignavibacteria; order Ignavibacteriales; family Melioribacteraceae; genus WGAL01. The sequence continues at coordinate 1,068 of JALWEC010000246.1, read as the reverse complement.
CACAAACTGCTCGAACTCGAGACAACTCCGGAAACATTGGATAAGAACTTTACGGATGCTTCAGAAGCAATTTTGGGAAAAGAAAAATTTATTAAACTCGATCATCAAAACAGCGACGAAATTAAGGAAATATTAAAGGGTTACTTCGCATCCGAAATTTACGGTTGGATAAAATCGGAGAACAATTTTAAGAACGAGTTTGAGATTTATTCCAAAGTAAGCGACTATTATCTCTACGGAATTATCGACAAAATTATTTTCGAGGAAGACAATAAGAAAATTATTATTGTCGATTATAAATCTGATAACGTTAAGGAGAAGGAAATTCAAAGGAAGTTTAATCACTATTTAACTCAGCTTAAACTTTACGCTTTTCTGGCTCATTCCCTTTTTGACCAGGCTGAAAATTTCGAGCTGAGATTAATCTTTTTGAAAGCGCCGTTAATCGAACTGAAAAAAGAGATGTCGGCTGATGAAATTATTTCTTTCAAAGAGGAAGTCCGGTCGATTGTAGGCAATATCAGGAACTCCGTTTTCCCAAAAAATCCTGAAGCGTGCAAGTTCTGCCATTTTGCAATTGCCGGTCGTTGTGTTATCGATTAGTGATTTCAAACACAACTAATTTTCTTTTTCTTATTATTTTAAGATAAAAAATGAGGTAGCTATGAAAAAAATAATTTTCCTTTTTTCGATTGTTCTGGTTTTGTTCTCTGTCAATTCAAAAGCTCAAACCGCTTCGGACTACTTCCCCGTAAACGACCCGGGACACATCTGGAATTACAAAATCACAACGCTCGATACGCTCGGCAATCCGGTTGAATCTTCCATATACTTTGAACGGGATTCATTAACCGGTTCGGGTAATTATTACGACAAAGACGCCTATTTGGTAATTTCAAAAAGCGGTACAGCGGGTACTCTTCCCTTTCAGCCATATACGGATTCCTCATTTGTTGACCTCGATAATAATTTGGCTAACATTTACTTCGGAAATGTTTTGGGGCAGTATGTCGGCGGATTTTTGGAAACCGGCAATAATTACGCCGGTTGGTATCCGGTTTACGATTT
>JALWEC010000245.1 GCA_027036655.1 Melioribacteraceae bacterium | reverse complement strand
TCACCGGAAAGCGCAACCTTTCTGATTTGTTTTAACAATTGCCCCAAACCGCGAGATGTCAGCTCCAACGGATTTCTCTTCTCCGGAGCGACAATTCCAAGCCCGAGCGCCTTTGCCGACTCGACAAAAACCCTCTTTCCTTCTTTATCAAACTCAACGCAAACGTTCAGTTTCTTTTCCGATTGATAAGGATAATCGATTTCAAATTTCATGCTCTCGGTGGCAAATCTAACTTTGACAACCTCAAGAAAACCGTCGCCTCCGTCTGACAAAGGGAATGAAGTTGAAGAAAAATTTCCCGGAAGAATTTTTTCCATTTCCGTTTTAAGAATTTCGGCTATCTTAACCGAAGATAAATTTTCCTTAAAACTGTTGGGCGCTATTAAAATTTTATGTTCCAATTTACCCGATTTTTTTGAACGCTTCAATCAATGATTTCTTAGTTTTTGAAAGTTCTTCCGAAATCACTTTCACCTCTCCGAGCACAGGCATAAAATTAGTGTCGCCCATCCAGCGCGGCACAATATGAAAATGCAGATGCTGGTCTATTCCCGCTCCGGCGGCTTTGCCTATATTAGCTCCGACGTTAAACCCCTGTGGGGAAGAAACGATTTTTAACGCCTGAATTGTTTTGTCGATAAGCTCCGCTATCTCCGCTCTCTCGCTTCCGGTAAGTTCTCCGTAATCGGAAAGATGACGCCGAGGCACTACCATTGTATGCCCGTTGTTGTAAGGATAAAGATTCATGATTACAAAAGCTTCTTTCCCTTCGTAAACCTTCAGACTTTTCTCATCGTCAATATTTTCATTTTGAGCGGAGCAGAAAACGCACTGTTCGTCTCCGGTTTGCTCTTTGAACGAATCAATATATTGAGAGCGCCAAGGCGACCACATTTTATCCATAATTTACCTCTTTTAATAACTACAAAAAGACTCTTTTACAAAATATGAATTAAGTAAAAGAGTCTTAAAATTAGAAGAATCATTATTCCTCTTTCCGAAAAGCTATTCTTCTTCGCTGTTGTAAGCTTCGATAATTTTCTTTTCGATTTCTTTCGGAACTTCTTCATAATGAGAAAAACTTCTCATGTGAATTCCTCGTCCGGAAGTTAAACTGCGAAGATGCGTCGAATATTTGTAAAGCTCCGCAAGAGGAACTTTAGCTTTAATAATCTGGAAAGGTCCTTCGGAATCCATTCCCGAAATCTTTCCGCGACGTGATGAAATATCGCCCATGACGTCGCCCATAAATTCTTCGGGAACTTTTACGGTTATGTCGTAAATCGGCTCCAGTATTACAGGCTTTGCGCTGAGGAATCCTTTCTTGAAAGCCTGAGAAGAAGCGATCTTAAATGACATTTCGTCGGAATCCACATTGTGGAAAGTACCGTCGAATAAGGTTACCTTAATATCGATTACTTTTGAACCGGTTAAAATACCTTTATCCATAATTTCGCGAATACCTTTTTCAACCGCAGGAATAAATCTTCCGGGAACAACGCCGCCTACAATTGCGTCAACAAATTCAAATCCCGTTCCTCTCGGAACCGGCTCCAACTTAAGATGAACGTGTCCGTACTGTCCGCGTCCGCCGGATTGTTTTTTATGTTTGTATTCCGCATCTTCGGCTACGCCTTTAATTGTTTCTCGGTAAGGAATTCTCGGCTCGACCAAATCAACTTCCACGCCGTATCTGTCCTTCAGCATCTTGACGGCAAGAGCAAGCTGCAATTCGCCCTGACCGGAAATAATTGTCTGTTTAAGTTCCGGATCAAAATGAACCGACAAAGTAGGATCTTCTTCGTGAACCGTGTGAAGTCCCGATGAAATCTTATCTTCGTCCCCTTTTGATTTCGGTTTAAGAGCCGCTCTGATGACCGATTCGGGGAAAACGATTTCAGGTAATTTAACGGGAAAGTTTTTCGAAGCGAGCGTATCGCCTGTGTGAGTATCCTTCAATTTTACCACAGCCGCAATATCTCCGGCGGAAACTTTTGTAATTTCCGTTCTTTCCTTTCCGTTAATCAGGAACATCTGTCCGAGTCTCTCGACCTTGTCTCTCGTAGTGTTCAGCAAATCCATTCCGGCTTCCAAAACGCCTGAATAAACTTTGAAGATTGAAAGTTCGCCGACGTGTTGTTCGGACATTGTCTTAAAAACTTGCAGTACAGGTTCGCCGTTTTCATCTACTTTAATTTCAACTTCATCGTCGTTTAGTTTGGCAATCAACGGTTTCTGATCCGAAGGAGATGGGAAGAAATTCGAGATGAAATCCAAAAAGTTGTTAACGCCCACGCCCGGCGTTGCGGCAATCGCAAAAACGGGAACAAAGGATTCATTCAACATAGCCGCTTTAATTCCTTTGCTTAAATCTTCATCGCTCAGTGAACCTTCTTCAAAAAACTTATTCATCAGTTCTTCGTCCGATTCCGCAATCTTCTCTATCAATTCTTCGTGCAGAGCTTCGGCTTTTTCTTTTAAATCCGCAGGAATATCGGATTCCGTAACTTTCTTTGAACCGGCTTCGCCGTATGTATATTGCTTCATCTTAACGATGTCGATTACCGAGTCAAAAGAATGACCTTCGTTAACCGGGAAAGTGATGATTGTGGCGTCGCCGCTTAATCTATCCTTAACCATCGCAAAAGCGTTGTCGAAGTTGGAGTGTTCGTTGTCAACCTTGTTAATAACAACCGCGCCGCCGATATTGTTTTTCTTAACAATTTCCCAAACGGCTTCGGTTCCGACTTCAACGCCTTCGACCGATTTTACGACGGGAACCGCAACGTCGGCAACGTGCAGAGCCGCATAGATTTGACCGATAAAATCGGTGTAACCGGGGGTGTCGATAAAGTTAATTTTTCTATTGTCCCATTCCAAGTGCATCGGAGTCGCTGCAATTGAAATTTGTCGTTCAATTTCGTTTGCATTAAAATCGGAAATTGTATTTCCTTCTTCTACTTTACCTATTCTGTTTGTTATTCCGGCAGTAAAAAGCATAAGTTCAGCCAGTGAAGTTTTTCCACTGCCGCCGTGTCCGATAAATGCGATATTTTTTATCGCGTCAGCTTTGTACTCTTTCAATTTTCCTCCTGAATTAATCTACGATTTTCTATTCCTCAAAGTATTTAAAAATGTTCTTGCCCCTTTGGAAATTGCTTTCAAATTTTTGATTGTATCATTGATGCGCTCTTCCGAAACTTCAACGCTCTTCGGATTATTTTTATCCTTTGCAAAAACCTCTTTCAGATTTGCAATCAGAGAACCGACAAAACTGTAATCCGTTTCAATACGGGCGGTAAGTTCCGCTCCTTTTTCGGTAATTTCATTGATGTTTTTTAAGGCGGGAGTTAATTCATTTTTAATTTCTTCAATATCTTGTTCAAGACTCTTAACGGAATCGACCGTTGTTTTCAGCGATTCCGTCAAGTCCTTTAAAAATTTGATAACAAAAACAATCAGAACGATTGCCGCAATTATCAGCGCCGCAAGAAGAATATCAAGCAGGCTCATTACTTTCATCCTTTGCTTCTTCGGCTGTTTCCGCCGAATCTTTTTCTTTTCTGAAAGTGTCGATTCCGGCTTTTACCGCTGTTTTTAACTTATCGCTCTTTTCAGACAACTTCTCTTTCCCTACTTCGATTG
>JALWEC010000244.1 GCA_027036655.1 Melioribacteraceae bacterium | reverse complement strand
CGAGCTTATTATTTACGGCGGCTCGGGAAAAGCCGCTCGTAATTGGGAATCTTACGATGCAATAATCGCATCTCTTAAAAGTCTTGAAGATGACGAAACTCTTTTAGTACAATCGGGTAAGCCCGTGGGGATTTTTAAGACGCATAAAGACGCTCCGAGAGTTCTTATTTCAAATGCAATGTTGGTGCCCGATTGGGCAAATTGGGACGAGTTCAGACGGCTTGAGGCGCTTGGACTGACAATGTACGGACAAATGACCGCGGGAAGCTGGATTTACATCGGCACGCAGGGAATTTTGCAGGGAACTTACGAAACATTTGCCGAGTGCGCGCGCCAGCATTTCGGAGGAAGCTTAAGCGGAAAGTTTTTACTGACCGCCGGAATCGGAGGCATGGGAGGCGCGCAACCGCTTGCCGCTACCATGAACGGCGCGGCTTTTCTTGGAATCGAGGTTGACCGCGAGCGACTGCAGAAACGGATTGACACCGGCTATTTGGACGTTATCGCCAACGACCTTGACCATGCGCTGGAATTAATTGAAGAAGCAAAAGCCAATAAGGAAGCGCTTTCGGTCGGGTTGGTCGGAAACGCCGGCGAAGTTCTTCCGGAAATTTTACGGAGAAATGTTATTCCCGATGTGCTAACAGATCAAACTTCGGCTCACGATACTTTGAACGGATACGTCCCGATGGGAATGACTCTGGAAGAAGCTTTTAAACTTCGCGAAGAAAATCCGCAGGAATATATTAAAAGGGCGAAAGCGACAATCGTAGAGCATGTAAAAGCGATGCTGGAATTCCAAAAACGGGGCGCAATAACTTTCGATTACGGAAACAACATCCGCGGCGAAGCTAAGGAAAACGGCGTTGATAACGCTTTCGATATTCCGGGATTCGTTCCCGAGTTTATCCGTCCGTTATTCAATGACGGCAAAGGACCTTTCCGCTGGGCTGCGCTTTCGGGAGATCCGAACGACATTTACGAAACCGATAAAGCCGTTATTGAAACTTTCCCCGAAGATGAAGCTCTTGTCCGCTGGATTAAACTGGCGCAGAAAAAAGTCCATTTTCAGGGATTGCCTTCAAGAATCTGCTGGCTCGGATATGGGGATAGAGCTAAGATGGGTAAAATATTCAACAATTTGGTCGCAAGCGGAAAGGTAAGCGCGCCAATCGTTATCGGACGCGATCATTTGGATTGCGGTTCGGTTGCATCGCCCTATCGGGAAACCGAAGGAATGAAGGACGGCAGCGACGCAATTGCCGATTGGCCTATATTGAACGCGCTGATGAACGCAATAGGCGGCGCAAGCTGGGTTTCTGTTCATCACGGCGGCGGTGTGGGAATCGGGAAATCGATTCACGCCGGAATGGTAATAGTTGCCGACGGAACGCCCGAAGCTGAAAAACGTTTGGAACGGGTTTTAACTTACGATCCGGGAATGGGAATAGTAAGACATGCGGACGCGGGCTATGAGCGCGCAATTGAAAATGCAAAAAAATTCGGCGTTAAAATACCGATGTTAAAATAAAGGAGGTAATAAAATGAAAGTATTAGTCGCCACGGTAAAACCTTTTGCCTCAGAAGCCGTAAAAGGAATAAAAGAGATAGTTGAAAATGCGGGGTACGAGTTTGCTTTACTCGAAAAGTACGAATCTCAGGATGAATTGATTGCAGCCGTAAAAGATGCGGATGCGGTCATTATCAGAAGCGATAAGATAACAAAGGAAGTTCTTGATTCCGCCGCAAATCTTAAGATAGTTGTTCGCGCCGGCGCCGGCTATGATAATGTAGATTTAGCGGTTGCAAGTTCAAAGGGAATTGTAGTTATGAACACTCCGGGACAAAACTCAAACGCCGTTGCGGAATTGGCAATCGGGCTAATGATTTATGCCGCGCGCGGATTCTTTAACGGAAAACCGGGGACGGAGCTGAAAGGTAAAACTCTCGGGATACACGCTTACGGACATGTAGGGAGTTTGGTAGCCAAGCTTGGAAAAGCTTTCGGAATGGAAGTAAGCGCCTACGATCCGTTTATCCCGGCGGAAAAAATTGAAGCGGACGGAGTAAAGGTTTACAATTCCGTTGAAGAACTTTATGCAAACAATCGCTATATTTCACTTCACATTCCCGCTACGCCTCAAACCGCAAAATCAATTAATTACGATTTGCTGAATACAATGCCGCACGGCGCAACGCTTGTGAATACGGCGCGTAAAGAGGTTATCGACGAAGAAGGTCTTTTAAAACTGATGAGGGAACGGGAAGACTTTAAATATATTTCCGATATTGCTCCTTCTAACGGGGAACTTCTTCTTGAAAAATTTAACGGAAGATGTTTCTTTACGCCTAAAAAAATGGGCGCTCAAACCGCCGAAGCAAATATTAACGCAGGTTTGGCGGCGGCAAATCAAATTATAAGATTTTTCACAGAAGGAGATAAAACATTCCAAGTGAACAAATAATGTTTTATAGAAGGCTTTGCATAACCCAGCAATATGTCATTCTGATCCTCCGCCAAGGCGGAGCGGGAGAAGAATCTCAAAACCGGTAATAATACCGAATTTAGAGATATTTCGGACAGCTTACACTTTCGCCGTGGCGAACTCAATATGACAAATTTAGGTTATGCAAAGGTTTCTTATAATTTATAATTTCGAGAAAAGCCGTTAGCTATAACGGCTTTTTTATTTCATCAAAATCATCTTTTTTGTTGTGTTGTCCAAAGTGAATTCAAATGAACACGAGTTTACAAATTGCTACAGTTGCCCAGGCAAATCGGGACTTTTTAACGATGATTAGATGGTACAGAATCGAAATAAACCCGAATCAATTAAAACGAAACCACTAAATTTATGCCATAAACAGGTTTTTTCTGATAAAAGGAAAGATTAGGTCTGACATTAGCTTTTATCTTTAATCCGTATTTGTAATAAATTTGATTTCGCTCGTTCTCTATTATCCAATCACTATGAGTCCAGTCGATTGCGAACCCGATAAAGTTCACAACCGTACCGCCGAGGAAAAGCAACAAATTTCGCTCCGATCTTGTCTGAACAGAGTCAAAATCGGATGCAACCGAAAAAAGATTGAGAGAATTAGTGTAATTCAGCTGGTCAACAGCAGCAAAAACCATTACTCCGCTTGCAATTAAACGGGCTGCAAGGATATAGTATCCTTCCTTATTATGGTCGGTATAAAAATGGAGATAACCGGGAATAAATGCCGCCGCCGCAATTCTTTGCCAGGTAATTTCCCTCTGAACTTTTAGAAATTCATTGTAAGTCATTCCATCGGGAATTCCCACTATTTCCTTAACTCCGTTATAGCGCTGTGAATTTTCAATACTCTGAGCAAAAGAAGAAACGGAAAAAATCATTACGAACAAAAAAAAGAAAATATTTTTCATCTTATTAAATCTTTTAATTTTTATATTATTTAATTATGTTACGAAAAGAGGGAACAAAACTAATAAAAGAAAGCCTTGCATAACCTAATTAATATGTCATAATAATCAAGTTCTTGCACGAAAAAAATCTCAGAACCGGTGTTCATACCGAATTTAGAGATATCTCGGACGACTCCACCTTTACTCCCAACAAAAGGAAGTTAGGACACAAACTCAATATGATAACTTAAGATTTGCAAAAGTTCCTATTAATAAACTATCTTAATTTCTCAAGCAAATAAGTAAGTAACCCCTTTTTATCGATTCTAATCTGCTCCATTGAATCTCTTTCTCTGAGAGTAACGGTTCCGTCTTCCAGCGTTTGCGTATCGATTGTGATGCAGTAAGGAGTTCCGGCTTCGTCCTGGCGTCTGTAACGGCGTCCGACCGCGCCTTTGTCATCGTAAAAAACTCTGAGATAAGGACGCAAATCGGCTTCGATTTCGCGCGCAATTTCCGGCATACCGTCTTTATTAACCAGCGGGAATATTGCAGCTTTTATCGGCGCGAGCTTAGGATGAAAACGAAGCACAACTCTTGTTTCGCCGTTTACTTCTTCCTCGTGATACGCATTAACGAGAAACGCCATAAATCCTCGGCTTGCTCCGGCTGATGTTTCAATAATGTAGGGAATAAACTTCTCTTTCGTTTCCGCGTCGTAATATTTTTGAGATTTACCGGAGTATTGCTCGTGTCGCGATAAGTCGAAATCCGTCCTGTTGTGAATTCCTTCAATTTCGCCCCAGCCGAAGGGAAACTTGAATTCAATATCGGTCGCTTCTTTTGCGTAATGAGCCAATTTATCAGCGGGGTGATCGTGAAAGCGAAGATTTTCGCGCGACATACCAAGCGATTCGTACCACGCCATTCTCCGTTCTTTCCATTCGTCGTAATACTTTTTATCTTCTCCCGGTTTTACAAAATACTGCATTTCCATCTGCTCGAATTCCCGCGTGCGAAACAGAAAATTTTTGGTGTTTATTTCGTTGCGGAATGCTTTACCGATTTGCGCGATGCCGAAAGGAAGTTTCTGCCTGCTTGCGTTTTGCACATTCAAAAAGTTTACAAAAATCCCCTGAGCCGTTTCAGGACGGAGGTAAACTGTATTTTCATCGCTTTCAACCGGGCCGACAAATGTTTTGAACATCAGATTAAAACTTCTCGGTTCCGTAAACTCTCCCCTTGTTCCGCAGTTGGGACAGTTGACTTCTGTTAACAGCACGGCGGAAAGCTCTTTGTTTTCCAATATCGCCTCAAAGCGTTCGTTAAGCTCTTCGTGGATTGAATATATTTCATCGAGAAGAGATTTCTTTCTCTCCTCTCCGGCGATTTTTTCTTCAAACGCCCGCAGAATTTTTTTCTTTTTCTTTTCCGAAATCGCATCTCCGAGCGTATCGAGACGAAAGCGCGCTTTGCACTGCTTGCAGTCAATCATCGGGTCGGTAAAGTTTTCCAAATGTCCCGAAGCTTCCCACACCTTAGGATGCATTAAAATTGCCGCGTCCAAACCTTCAACATCGTGGCGGTATGTCATTGATTTCCACCACTCCTCTTTTAAGTTTTTCAGCAGTTCAACGCCGAGCGGACCGTAATCCCAACAACCGTTTAAGCCGCCGTAAATTTCGCTCGACTGAAAAACAAATCCTTTTCTTTTTGAAAGGGAAACAACCTTTTCAATTATACTGTTCTGTTTATTTTTCGCTCCGATGACTAACCTCACAAAAATTATTCATAAAAAACATAAAGATAATCTATTAAAAGATTTTAGTAAAAGGATTTTTTTACCTTCGCCTTTAGTTATCGAGAATTTCTTGTAATGCTTCAGTTGGAAATGGAATTTTATACGTATCGCGTCAACATATCTAAGAGGTTGTTCATCACATTATATCAAAGAGAAGTAACTACCTTTGTAATAAATAAAGCGCGCCATTATCTATTAGCTCCGTAGGAGCGGCACTTCAATGCTTACGAGATAATCATTGTATTTTTTGTATCGCTCCTACGGAGCAAGTACAAAATCATATCGTCTATGTAATTATCAGAAGGTTTTGCATAACTCAACCCGGAGAAGCCGGAAACAAAATTAGAAAAAGTTGTACTGAAAAATAATCTCTGAAACCCTTATCAACAAGGGGCTTAAGAGTATTTGAAAAAATATTTTGCCACAAATAACACAAATTTTACCGATAAGCGCCTATTGCCTCAGCAATCGTAAAAAAATGAAGTTCAAACCATTTACCGGTTTCATAAACTCTATGGCGCATAAATCGGTGAACCGGTTACAGTAATTATTTTTATCCATTAACCCACTGATAAATCAACGGGTCAATGAAGATGATTATTTTTATTTACACAAAACTAGTTACACTACCTAAACAAAAGCCCGACGATATGCCGGGCTTTTTACTTTTGTTAAGCCAATTGCTGTTTTCCGCTTTATTTCAGCAGAATCATCTTCTTTGTCTCTACGAAATTACCGCTCCGTAATCTGTAGTAATATACTCCGCTCGATAAGCCCGAAGCGTTGAACTTAACTTCGTAGTTGCCCGAAGGAAGCGCTTTGTTCACTAACTCGGTTACGCGTTGTCCCAATACGTTATATACCGATAGATTTACGTTTGCCGTTTTTCCTCTCTCGTTCGGAACGCTGAATCTTATCGTCGTTGTGGGGTTGAACGGATTCGGATAATTTTGCGCAAGCTCGTACTTCGTTACCGCCAGCGTTCCTTCAAGAGGAATTTCCTCCGTCGCCGGTTTGTTCAGTAGCGTTTCCGAAGAATATATTTTAGCCAAGCCGTATTCCGGCGACGCCAAGTTGTCGCTTATCCTTATCTGCAGCTTAACCGTTCTGCTACTCATTCCTTCGGTGTTTACTTTGTAGGCTATGTTTTTGTACTGCCCCGCTTCGGTTTTCGTAAAGGTTACGTTATCGTACGAACCGATTACTTCTCCGCTTGACGCGTCTATTAACCGAACGGTAAAGTTTATGTTGTCGTTGTCTCCCAAGACTATGGCGGCGGTCGTATCGTCGGTTACGCCGAATACCACGCTGTATTGAAAATCGCTGTTCGAGTTAAGCTCTATCGGTTCTGTTTCGAGATATTTGTTCAGCGCCGTCAAACTGTCGATTGCGAGCGTATCGAGTAGCGGCTTAAAATCAACCGTCTTTCCGTCGAGGAGAACATCGCCGACGGCAAAGTAAAACTCCGCCGAGTCCTTCCTTACTACGCCTTCTCTTCCGGCGTAATATGCGTTGGCGTCGTCCTTGGAAGGAGGAGCGTCAACAGCCGTAAGAAATTCATACGGAGAACTCGAATCTTCAAATGACATTCCTTGTATATTCTTCATATCGTTTATGTTGTAGGACTGAACATAGTTTGTCGATGTCGAGAAAAATCCGTTGATGTGATTATCTGACCCCACAACATACTTGCTCTGAGCCGGATGTTCGCTCCACGCTACATAGTAATCGTCTCCGGCATAGTTCGAGCTTATGCTTGGCTTAAATGCGTTATTGCCGTAAACTAAAAATTGTCCCCAATTGATGCTTGCTCTTTCCCTTACAACAATATTGTGGTAAATAGTTGTGGCTTTAGTTTCGCCTCTTGTTCCGCCAATCACTTTTTTATATCCGTGCCAAGCAAGCTCAACCATTCCGTTGGCGTATGCAATACTCGGGTCGGTATTCTGCATATATCCGCTTCCGTAGGAGGGAGTATATTGTTCCGAAAAAACAATTGACGATGACGCGGGTAATAATTTTGAAAATTTAATATCGTAGCTACTTTGCCAAGCCAAATAAAATTCATTTACACCTTTTGTTATCGTTGGCTTTATATCAGCAGAAGTCGTATTTGGAACGGAAATAATGTTGCTATACCAATAAATATTTCCGTTATATAAATCGCAATTGCCGGCTCTGCATTGCAGACCGTAGTCTGAACTCCAGACAACAATAAAATTTGTGCCATTAAAAGCAATTGTTTGATAAAAATCTTTTGAGTAAGGACTGAGTCCGAGAACTCCGAGATCTTCGTCAATTATAAGATTGTCTTCCAATACCAAAGTATTGTTATGATAATCAAATAGTTTTACTTCAATGTCGCCGTCGTTCGGCGGAATACCCCCGTGAATTTGGTATGAAAGCAATATTTTATGATTGGAATATGCGATTGACGGACTTTTCCCCACATCAATTGGTTTCTGTTTATTTGTTAGCTCCCACGTTCTTCCGTTATCCGTACTCATCTCAAGCCAAACTTGATTCATACTTTCGTATGTTAAAAACAAATTGCCGTTGGCGGTTCTTATCATTTTACGCTGGTTGTTGTTTGCAAAGGCGGATTGGTCATCCGAAAGCTGCGTTCCTTTCATTACCGCCGTAACTGTTGCTCCGGCGTCGTTAAATACTACGGGCGTTTCCGTCGATGTTGCGTCTTGGAACGTTGCGCTACCGCTCGGACTCGCTTCCCACCATTGAAAATAAAACTTATGGTCTCTGCCGTTTATGCTTATCGTCTGCGGGCTTTCGGCTTTGACGGAGTAGTAGGGTTTGTTTGGTGCAATCTCTTGATGAAGGAAAACGCCTTGATGTTCGCCGTCGGTTGTTATTTGATAAGGCGAAGAATACGAATGCCAAATGGCGTTCAATCCTCTGTTTCGCGTTCCTTTGGAATCGGAGTTGTCGTCTCTTAGCCAAGGGTCTTTGAATTTTATTGAATCATATGATGCATTGTAGTTGGTGTTTTCAATGGAAAAGTGCAAATTAACATTATAAATTTTTCCTAAATATGAGTTTATTGTTGTGTTTGCCTCGGTTAAATTAAAATCAGCATGGTTAACAAACTTCTGATTATCGTTCCAATCATGAAATTTTTCTAATTCCGACTGGCTATCGTAAAGCTTTTTTAACGTAGCTCTGAGTGTAACGGTTTCCTGTCTATTAACGTCGTTAAAAATATGTCCTGACGGATAGTTAACAAAGCGAGAGATTTCATATCTTGCAACACTATCCGTTTGAGTAATTTTATCCTCGAATAACTGTTTTACGGTTAGTTGCATATTTTGAGGTTGAGCCGTTACATTGGATATGACCACCGAAAAATTTTCGGGATAATTCCCTTTTGCGGAAATTTTAACCGTATATTTTCCATATGTAGGGTTACTAATAATTATTTTTTCCACATTATTTTTAGTGTCGTCGCCCGTAGTGGCGATAGCGTCTGGGTGTTGAGGATCCAAAACAAAAGGCATATATGTGTTCCCGCTTTCGTCGGTAATTCGTAAATCCAAATCATGCACCAATACTTGATAGGTGGAAACAGGATCGTTCCATACAATTGTAGCTTTAATTGGTTTTGTGCCATCGGAATAAACGTCAAATTCAACCGGTTGCCCGTTCTCTACGCTTAATTCTTGAATGTTAATTCCTTCCGTTACGTCTTCCGAGATTATATCCGCGGCTCCAGCTGTATTTAACAATCCCCAACCGTATTTATAATCGGGACCTTCGCTTAAACCGGCGGCGTGCGCGGAATTGATAACCAAAGCTTTTAATGTTGTTGCCAAAGGATATTCGTTGTTATGCGTCCTTAAATAATATTCTTGCAATAACAAAATCGAACCGCAAGCATTGGGCGACGCCATGGATGTGCCGCTATAACTGTCATAATAATTATTTCCGGTTTGATTGTTATTATTCGGGTTGTGATAAACCGCCGAATAGAGTTCGTCTCCGTTTGCCACAATGTCAGGTTTTATTCTACCGTCGGACGTAGGGCCCCAATTGCTGAAAGAAGTGTTACTTTGCATAACATCCGAGGGAGACGAATATCCGTACGGTATATCGTCAACTGCGCCTACAGCTAATATGTTTTTTGCAACAACTTCGTTGGGAAGGCATCCGTAACCGTCGTTGCCTCCGTCGGCAGGATGTTGTCCTGTATAAAGTTGCGATTTCCAACTATTCGAAAATACATCCCAATAATAATAATTATCTTGGAATTCAACGGGGCCTTCTCCTCTATCGTTTCCTACTGAGCGCACCATTAAATAATACGGGGAACACGCCGCAAGATAATCAATATTATAAGCAGTGGAATCGTAATAGCCGAACATTGGGTCCTCGTAATACACTTCGTCGGATGTCCAGTACCAATTGTTAGGGTCGTTTCTTAAACCCTGGGTCCATCCTAAGACGGAACTATAAGAATGGTTTGATAACGTTAAATACGGCGTATCTATATCGGAATGAGAAACAGCATAACTAATTTCGCTTAAATCATTCTCGAAGTCCCACGCTCTTAATATTGCGCCCCACGCCATACCCTTTGCGCTTGGGTCCGAACCGTCTCCAATTAATGTGCCGGCTACGTGCGTAGCATGGTCTTCAATTGTGAGATCGCTCGATGTGTCCGCAATTATCAAATGGTGATTGTTATATTGATCCGTAAACTCAACATGGTCTTTGTTTGGAATACCGCCATCCCAAATTCCCATATCCATTCCGCCAAGGTAATCGCCATATAAATTAAGATTGCTTTCTCCGCCAGGTTGAACTTTATTGGTTGATGTGGTAATTGCCGCTATAATATTGTTTGTGGAATAAAAAACCGGGCGTCCGTTTTTAATTCTTTTAATCCACAGTATTTTCCCGTTTTTCAAGCGAACGTACTTTTCCATTTTTGCTTTTTTTAACCATTGTTCTACTTCCTTCTTTTCGCGCAAATATTTCTCGTTAAGTTCTCGCGTCTTTTGCGAAAGCGCAATGATATCGGTATTTTTTCTTATTGTTTCCATCGCTTTGCTTTTTTCGACGTTGTTGTCTTGCGAATAAATATTCGAAAAAATTACGATTACAAAAATCGCGAATACAAAAATTGTCTTTCTCATTTTTAACCTCTATATTTACTTATTAAAAAAAGGCAAAAACCATCACTCCGGTGAGCTTGTCAGGCTGTCGGTAAAGATGAGTTGATTTGCCGAAAATGTCTCCGTAGTGTCGGCTACGGAGACAAATTTTATTAATTGAACTTCATTTTCTTTGACCTTGACTCACCTCCTTCCTATGACAATAAATGCCGAATTATTAATTCGTCCAACTGCGCAAACGGTATTGTTTTTAATCGAAACAGAGGAAAAATCCGCTAAATTATTTCCCCCGGTTCCCATTCTTCTTTTTTCCCAACTCGCTCCGTTAAAATGGTCTATTTTTCCGAAGGAACCGACGGCGACAATATCATTATAGCCGGCGCCTCGTATCTTTGAATACCCATCAAAGTTTACAGGCTCGCTTATCTCTTCCCAACCGTTTTTGCCTTCGATTCTTACAAGTCTTAGGTAACCGAAAACGTATAATTTCTTTTTTAATACGTAAACCGTTACGCTACTGACGCCTATGTTTGTTCCGTCGTCCAATATTGCATTTCCGTCTTTGATTTGATACAATTCAGAATTTATACCGGAAAAGAGTTCCGCCGCAATGCAAAATTTTCTCTCGTTGTATCCATATATATCATGGAAACGCAACTCCGTTCCGCTCTCTATCTTCTCCCAACCGCTGCCGTCGTAATGCGCTATGTTGCCGTGCTGTCCAACTATGTAAAAATCCGAACTCGATGTGCCCCACATTGCGTTAATTGACATTGAAACCGAAGATGGCAGACAAAATCTATTTATCTGTTCATTATTTTCTATAACTGCTATTTTATCTCCCGAAGAACTTATCCATATTTGTCCATCATTAAACTCAAATATAGCACTCGCCGGATATGACGTTAAATGCTGTTGTCCACAAACAGTTGGGAAATATATCCTCCTCAACTCCCACTCTTGTCCGTTCCAATGAACGGCGTTGTAAGGTTGAACCCACACGCCGTTACTGTCCCATTGGTCTGTCCAAGAGGTGTGTATCTCCCCCACCGCCCAAATGTCGTTCTCGTTTATTATTGCCACGTCCCGCAAATAACTGCTTCCGTTTGCTCCGCCGAATGTAAACGTCTCCCAAGTAAAATCGTGGCTTGTCGTATCCAACGTGGTAGCCGTTACGGTTTGGCTTTTTACGGTCGGCTTCTGCGGTT
>JALWEC010000243.1 GCA_027036655.1 Melioribacteraceae bacterium | reverse complement strand
AATGGAGCGAAGCGGAATGAAGAATCTCAAAACCGGTAATTATACCGAATTTAGAGATATTTCGGACGGCTCCCACCTTCGCTGTGGCGAACTCAATATGACAAATTTAAGTTATGCAAAGCCTTCTATTAATGAGTCTATCAAAATTCTCAGTTAATCACTTGGTTCTCAATCAGTGAAAGTAGTTCTACCTCCCGTTTTTTTAGACTGAATTTTTCAATTATCCGTTCTCTCGCTTTTTTGCCGAGTTCATCAAGATTTTCGGTTGAGGCGGCTTTCGTTAATAATTGTTCCAGCAATTCGTCTTCCCGTTTCTCTAAAATAAATCCCGTATCTCCGATAATCTCCGGAATAATATTTACGGCGGAACCAATTGGGACGCATTCGCACAACATTGCCTCGCACAGCGCCATTCCGAAGCCTTCAAAAATTGAAAGTTGCAGATAAAACCGTGATTTATTGTAATATTTTTTTAATTCTTCCGGCGCCAGATTTTCAATAAAGAAGAGATTATTATTTTTGTTTTTTAATCCCGAAGGTTTACTTAAACCTACCAAGTAGAAATTGAAATCGGGAAAAATCTCAGCCATTCGCATTATCATATCTCCCCCTTTCAAAAACATTTGCTGATTTCCGGAAAACACGGATAGGAAAGAATTCTTCTCTTTTTTTATTTGTCCCGAAGGTTTCCAAAAATTTTCATCAATTCCGTTATGCAGAACTTTGTAGGGAGTTTTTATATCGGGAAAAAAGTGTTTGAACCCTTGAATGGTTCCGCTTTCTCCTTCCTCAAGGTAAAACGTGTTTTTTGTAAATGCCAATGAAGAGCTGACTGGGAGCAATAACGTTGCCAGTTTTAATGAACGTTTGATTACAAACCTTAAAAAGAATTTTCTTAAATTTCCGTAATTTATTGAGGGAAAAGAAGCGGCATCAGTTCCGTTAAGAATGACGTAGGAGGGGATTCCGGTTAACTTTCCCGCGAGAACCGGAGAGAGCGCCCAGTATCCTCCGAATGAAACTATAATCGCTTTGGTTGTCGAACTGTAACGCAGAATAGAGAAAAATTGAATAAACATATAAACCGGAGTGAGAATTTTATTCTTCCAATTATAGATGTTAACCGTAACTTCATATTTTTTTGAAAGAATTGAAATATCGTTCCGTATAAAAGAAGATAGAGCGGGGGCTACGTAAATAATTCTATTTTTCTTTTTGTTATTCATAAATTAGTTTCAGTTCAAACTTAGCTTGAACTTTTCCCCCCTTTCATCAATACCAAATTCGGTTCGGATAAAAATTTTGATTTAAGTTTTTTATATTCATTGGAAGTAAGAAGAAGAATTGAAATTTTTCTGCCGATAAGTTTTTCTGTTTTTTTTCGAACTCTTTCCAATTCCGATTTGTTGACATTATCTCCTACTACAACCAATTCTATTAATCCGGAATCGTGTCCGATAGCGTAATCGCCTCTGATAAACGCTATTTTTACATCGCCCAGTTTATCAAGAATATTGGAAATTACTTTTTCTATTCCCGTCGATTTCAGCACGATATTTCTGATTTCTTTAAACAACGGATGAGATATGTTTGCGCGGTAGAGTTTATTGCGCCCTTTTGTGGCGGTATCGAGAATGTCCGCTTCGACAAGCCGGTTCAGCTCCACACGGATACCGTTGGTTGATTCGTTAAACTCGTTGGAAAGCTGACGCAGATACGCCTCATTTTCCGGATTGAGGAAAAACTTCATCAGAAGCTTGATTCTTATTTCGGATGTAATTAATGATTTTAACATTTTGAGTAATTATTTTACTCAAAAATAGAAACCAAAAATTTTAAAATCAACTCTTTACCGTTCTTTTTTTATATTCTAAAATCAAAGGAACCGTAATAAAAAGTAGAATTAAAATATTCCCGATCCAAACAAAATTCATGCTTGCAAAATATGTTTCCGGTTGGAATACAAGTTTCAGTTTATGTTTTCCCGCCGGAACTTCAACTCCGCGTATTATAAAATCGGTTTCGTAGAGAGGAACTTCCTTTCCGTCAACAAATGCTTTCCACCCTTTGGGATAGTAAGAACCGGAAACCGCTGCGAATTGCGGAGCGTCGCTCTCGTAAGTAAATTCAAGCATGTTAGGATTTTTTGCCGTGAGTTTTATTTTTCCGGTTCCCGAATAAGTTTTATCAGTAAAATATTTTTTAAGCAGAAACGCTTCCGTCTCCGGGTGAAAATCATTTTTATTCATACTGAGAACGAGCGATTCGTTTGAATCGAATGTTTTAACAGATTTTACAAACCATGCTTTGGGCAACGCGCGGGAGTTTTCGTAGAGGAATTCTTTCCGGCTGTTGTCGTAAGCTGTTTGTACAACCGAACTATCGTTAATCTGTTTATCGCTAATAATATATTTACCGCTCAATAGATTGATTACATTCCAATTTAATCCGCTCGGACTATCACCGTTGAAAAGCGCATGGTCAAAAATATCCTGAATTGCCTGCAGTTTTATTGCGCTGTAACCGCTGATTAAAGGGTAAAAATAAGCGTAGTGATTGCTTGTAAACTCGCGTCCCAAAACCAAAGCGCGGTAGTTGTTATCCGCTTTTGTAAGAATATTTGTAATCGGAGTCGGAGCAAAATCGCTCTGTTCCAATTTGTCAGGATTTTGAAGCGAAATTAAATTATATGCGCGAAGTGAAATTCCCGAAATCTCGAAGACTGCAAGAATAAAGGTCGCAATTATAAAATATTCTACTTTAAGCTTTTTGTACAGATAGCCAAGCGCAACTCCGCTGAATAGTATTAGAATTATCAGTAGTCGGATTGTGTCGCGCTGCAGAAACTCCTGCCGGATTTGTTTAACTATATTCATTGTCTGGGGATTGTATCTCGATAACTCCATCGGCGTAGCAAAAGCAAACGACGATGAAAAGAGGAGAACGTAAAGCGCAATCGCAAGGAAGACGCCGAGCGTTCCCGCGATAAATTTAATATCCTTTAACGCCGCTTGTTTTAGGAACGCCTTTAATCCGTAGCCCGAAAGGATCAGCGTTGCGACAAACGTAATATTTACAAGCATCGAAGGCGCGCGGAATTTTGAGAAGTAAGGGAAGTAATAAAAAAACAATTTGTACAGAGCGGGGAAGTGGCGTCCGAAAGAAAGCAAGAGGGAGAAAATAATGAATATCGATAATCCGACAACGAACTTATCTTTCCGGTAATAGTACAAACCGAAAATTGCGAATATAAATAGAATCGCGCCCATCGTAGCGTAGTTGCCGTTAAAAGGTTTTTCTCCCCAATAGCCGGGAACTTCGCGTCCTTTCAGTTGGGGAAATTTACTCCCGTCATATTTCTCGCTTTGCAGTCCGCCGGAAAAGTGCGGGATGAAAAAATCCAATATTTCGTTGGGTGAAAAAGACCAGCGCGTGGCGTATTCAAAACTTACTCCGCTCGATTTCTCAGCCGATTTCGCCTCGCTGCCGATATTCAGCGGATGTCCGCCGCGGGTTGAATATTGTGCATACTCGTTTGTTGAAAGAAGGGGCTGTGCGGCTGTCATTACCGTTAAGATTAACGCAGCCGTAAAAAGGAGCGCAAGTTTCCCGAATTCCTTATATTTTTTTTCGATCAACAATTTAATCGTCGGGTAAATGTAAAGAAA
>JALWEC010000242.1 GCA_027036655.1 Melioribacteraceae bacterium | reverse complement strand
AAGTGGTTGAGCCGATTAAAATGTTAACGGTTAAAGAACGCGAAAAAGCCGCTAAGGAAGCGGGCTACAACACATTTTTATTAAGGTCGGAAGACGTTTATATTGACTTGCTTACCGATTCGGGAACAAACGCGATGAGCGATAATCAATGGGCGGGAATGATGCTTGGCGACGAGGCTTACGCAGGCAGCAGAAACTTTTATCATCTGTGGGATAATGTGAATAAGATTTACGGAATGCCTTATTTCGTCCCGACTCATCAAGGTCGCGCTGCAGAGCATATGATTTCAAAAATATTAATAAAACCGGGGGATTATGTTCCCGGCAATATGTATTTTACTACAACTCGACTTCATCAGGAAATGGCGGGAGCAACTTTTGTCGATGTAATTATTGACGAAGCTCATATCCCCGAGGCTGATCATCCTTTTAAAGGGAACATCGATTTGAAGAAATTGGCTAAACTTGTAAAGGAAGTCGGCGCGGATAAAATTGCATATATCAGCATGGCGGGTCCCGTTAATATGGCTGGCGGGCAGCCGTTTTCAATGAAGAACTTGGAGAAAGTTCATGAGTTTGCGCAGAAGCACAAAATCCGTTTGTGGATGGACGCGACCCGCGCCGTTGAAAACGCTTATTTCATTAAGCTGAGAGAACGCGGCTATTCCAAAAAATCGATAGGCGATATTCTTCTTCAGATGATGGCGCACTTCGAAGGAATTTGGGTAAGCGCCAAAAAAGATTTAATGGTCAACATCGGCGGAATTCTTGCAACGAAGGACGAAAGAGTTTTTGAAGAAGCGAGAAACATGGTCGTGGTTTACGAAGGATTGCACACCTACGGCGGTTTGGCGGGAAGAGACTTGGAAGCCATGGCGCGCGGAATGGAAGAGATGATTCAGTTCGATACGATTAAAGCGCGCGTCGGACAGGTTGAGTATTTCGGGAATAAGCTGATTGACTTGGGAATACCGATTGTGCGCCCCGTTGGCGGGCATGCGGTATTCCTTGACGCGAAAAAGTTTTTGCCCCATATTCCGCAGGATGAATTCCCGGCACAAACTCTTGCCGCAGAAATTTATATTGACTCCGGAGTAAGAGGAATGGAACGCGGAATTGTTTCGGCGGGACGCGACCCGAAAACCGGCGAGCATCGTCATCCGAAACTCGAACTTGTTCGCTTAACTCTTCCGCGACGCGTTTATACGCAATCCCATATTGATGTTGCGGTTGAATCAATCGCCGAAGTTTGGGATAAGCGCAAGTCAATAAAAGGAATGAAGATGATTTACGAACCTAAGTATTTGAGATTCTTCCAAGGAAGATTTGCAAGACTTAAGTAATTTATTTTATTGTTCTTCCTCGGTTAAACGGGGGAGAAATTTTTTTATTTTTTTTACTAAAGGCATTTATGAATTTTAATCAGTAACCGAAAAGTAATGAGAAGAAACTTGCTGAATTTCTTAGATTTCTAAATTTTCCCAACTCATAACTCATTACTCCACTCCCAACGAAAAGCAGTCGGGACAAGCTTGGCGGATTACTGACAACTGATAACTGATTACTGATAACTGAAAAATATGAAACCAAATCACAACATATCGAAAGAGACATTCCTTAAGCGAAAGAATGAGCTGATGAATTTGGAAGACTCATTTAACTCGCCGGAAAAGTTTTGTTTAAACTATACAAAACTTGTGGAAGAATATGTTGTGGCAAGCTTTAAAAATAATCCCGGAAATTTTTCCGTTGTCGCAACGGGAAGTTTCAGCCGGCGTGAGCTGGCGCCTTTTTCCGATATTGACGTAATGTTTATTATCCCGAGCGATGAGGAAAATTTCGAAAAGGAAATACATGGGATAATTGCCGAGCTTTGGGATAACGGAATCGAAATAAGCCATACAATTCGCGCTGCCAAAGATATCGACAACTTTCTTTCGGGCGATATTCTTTCCTTTACGCAATTTTTCGGAATCAGATTTCTATCAGGCTCGGAAGAGTTGTTTCGTAAATGGGAGGAAAAGTTTAAAGAAATATTGACGGATGAAAACCGCGAAAACCTTCTGATATTGCTGATGAAAGATCTCGAAATGAAGGAGGAAAAGTACGGAGCTTCTCCGAAAACGTTGGAGCCAAACGTTAAACACTCCGCCGGCGGTTTGCGCGATATCCATTTTGTCCAATGGATTTATATGATAGGAACCGGCGAGCATATTGAACCTTACAAGGAAATAACTCAAACCGATTTGTTTATTTCACTGTTAAAAGAAAAGGAATATTACAGTAGAAGAGAACTTGATAAAGTATTAAACTCTTATCGCTTTATGCTGGGGCTTCGAAATGCGCTGCACATAATAACGCAGAGTAACTCCGACAGATTCGGCTTTGAGCTGCAGGAAAAACTGAGTAAGGAAATCAAAATTTTTAAGGGCGATTGGCAGCGGTTGATGCATAATTATTTTATCGCTTCAACAACCAATTCCCGTTTTTTGCGTTCCACGGTTAAACAATATATCAGTAAGGAAAAAGAAGCGCTTCCCGATATGCTTGCGGTTGAACTCGGAGATTTTAAGCTTAAGGACGGGATGCTTTACTGCAGCGACAGTTGCGATATCTCGTATGAATCGATTTTGAAAGCCGTTTATTTCAGGGGCGTTTATGATGCGAGAATTTCGCCGCAAGTCCGCACAAAGTTAATTGATGCGGTGGACGAACTTTACTGGGATGAATTTAACCGGAAGCAGGTCGCCCCGATTTTTCGGGATATTTTTAATTTGGAAGGAAAGGTTGGAACAACACTTCGTTCGATGAACGAGATAGGATTGCTCGGGGCTTTAATTCCGGAGTTTAACGATTTAATCGGATTTATCCAGCCCGGAGTTTATCATGCTTACACGGCTGACGAACATACTTTGATTGCAATAGAAAATATTGAAAAACTTTTCCGTGAAAAGAATGATTTGGCAAAAATATTTCATTCGCTTGAAGAAAAAGATCTCCTTTTTATTGCTATTCTTTTACACGATATTGGCAAGCCCGTTGACGTTGCCGGACATGAAATCATCGGAGCGGAAATGGCGGTTTCGATTATGACAAGGTTTGGCTTTACTTATGAAAAAATAGAGCTGGTGAAATTTCTTGTTCGTCATCATCTTACTATGGAGCAGACGGCGCTTCGCCGCGATTTAAATGACCCTTATATCCTTAATGATTTCGTTTCAATTTTTCCCGATGCAAAAGCCCTCGAATATCTTTACCTGTTAACATACGCCGATCTTTCGGCGGTTAATCCCACGGTTTGGACTCAGTGGAAAAGCGATTTGCTTTTTGAACTTTACAGTAAAAGTAAAGTAATGCTGGAAAACAGAATGGGAGCTGAAGATTTTCTCGAAAAGGATAAAAGGGAATTAAGGAAAAACGTACTCCACTCAGGGAAAAAAATTGCAAAGCATATTGAGGAAATTGATAATATCGGATACTTATCGACTTTTTCTCCGGAGGAAATTGAAGTTCATGTAAATGCAATTAACAGAGGCGAAAAGGTCTCCGTTATTTTTAAACAGGAAGAATCCTTTACAAATGTTACCGTTATTACAAGGGATTTTAATTCTTTGCTTGCCCGTTTATGCGGCGCTTTTGCAATAAACGACGTAAATATTCATGACGCTAAAATTTTTACTAAAGAAGGTGGAATCGTAATTGATAATTTTAATGTTACCGATTTTGTAACGGGGAATAAGGTTAACGAGGAGCGTTTTGACGCAATAAAGGAAAGTATCTCAGCCGCCGTAAGAAGCGAACTCCTTATTGCAAAGGAGTTTCGTCTTATCCGTTCGCGCTGGAAACGCTTGGAGAAAAAGCTTTTCAAGAGGAAAAAATCAGTAGAAGTAAGGTTTATCGAGCATCACAATTTTACGATTATTGAAGTAGCAACTACGGACAGACTCGGACTTCTTTACAAGATCACGGACGTACTGAATAAACTCGGGCTTGACGTTTATTTTGCGAAGATCGCCACAATGGGAGAAGATGTGGTTGATACGTTTTACACTCTCGAACGTTCCGGGCGTCATGTGAAAGCGGAAATGCACGAACTGATTAGAGAAGAACTTAGCATGACAATTAACAAATTTTTAGAGCAATAAATGCACTTTATGAATAAATCCAATCCGATAGGCGTTTTTGATTCAGGAATCGGGGGCTTAACCGTAGTTAAGGAGTTGAACACATTTCTGCCAAGAGAGAGCATTGTTTACTTCGGCGACACGGCGCGCGTTCCTTACGGCACGAAATCAAACAGCACCGTAATCGAATATGCGTTGCAGGACGCCGGATTTTTAATGAAGAAAAACGTCAAGATGATAGTTGTGGCATGCAATACGGTTTCGTCGGTTGCGCTTGATGTTCTCCGTGAAAAATTTGACGTGCCCATTGTCGGGATGATTAACCCTGGCGCAAAAGCGGCTTTGAGCTCAACAAAGAATAAAAGAATCGGAGTAATCGGAACCGATTCCACAATTGGGAACGCCGCTTATTCCAAGGAAATATTGAAGAGCGAATCAGGCGCTAAGATTTTTGAAAAAGCGTGTCCCCTTTTTGTTCCGCTTGCCGAGGAAGGTTGGACCGACCATGAAGCGACAAAAATAATCGCAAGGGAATATTTAAGCGAGCTTTCCCAAGAGAAAATTGATACGCTTATTCTCGGATGTACACATTACCCGTTGTTGAAAGAGGTGATTCAGGAAGCCGTCGGAAACGAAGTCCAACTAATAGATTCCGGCAGCGCCGCCGCTACGGTTGTCGAGGATTATTTGCAGGGAAGAAATCTTCTGAACGACAATGCCGAGAAAAGAGCGGACTTATTTTATGTTACCGATATGCCCCGTAAATTTACATTTGTCGCGGAAAGATTCCTCGGACGGAAAATCCTCAATATCATGAAAATTGATTTGGATGAAATAAGGTAAAAAGATTTTCTAACTTTTCAGTTTCACCCATCCGGCAACCTCTTTCCAAGTCGGCTTTTTACCGGTCATTAGAATTCCGATTCTGTAAATTTTTCCTGCGACAGGGAAAATAACAATTAATGTCGCAAGATTAACAATAATTGAAATAACAAATTGATAAACCGGAACGTCAACAAGTGTCATTCTTGCAGGCATTACAATTATTGATGAAAAGGGGAGCACGGAAGTCCAGACGGCAAGGGAGTTGGAAGGATTATTCCCAACCGAAAGCGCAATGAAAAAGGGAATCATAATCAACATCATTAAGGGCCACAAACCAGACTGCGCGTCCTGATCGTTGTCGAAAATTGCCCCGACAGCCGCGAAAAGCCCGAGGAACGTAACTATGCCAATCAGAAAGTTTAAGAAGAAATAAAGCCATTCCCAGATAGAAATTGAAAAAGTAAATTTGACCGGGAGCATGAACCATGACGTTGAAAAAATAATTATTACCGGAACAAGCCAGATAAACATTTGAGCCAAAGAGGTAATTGATGCGCCGATAATTTTGCCGATCATTAAATCGCTGCTGCTTACCGACGAAAGAAGAACTTCGACGATACGATTGCTTTTTTCTTCAATAACCGAGCGTAAAATTAATGTGCCGGAGAGCATTAATCCCATATAGAGCAGAAAGGTGAAACCGAAAGATAAAATTTCCGGTCCTAAACCTTCTTCCTGAATTTTTTCCGCGCTGACTTTCATGGAATTGAAGTCAATCGACTTTTTGGCAAACGCGATATCCTTCTTATTCAGCTCTCTGCCAGAAAAATATTTGGCGACTAAAACATTGTTAATTACGCTTCCCAGTTTGCTTTTCAAAGCTCTGTTTTTAGGATTTTTCGAATAGTATATCAATTCTTTATTTTTTAAAGCCGTTTTAGGTATGAAAATTATTGCGTTTAACGATTCGTCCAACAAAAGCGGTTTAAGTTTTTTTATGTTTATTTCAAAATCAGCTTTGCTCATTTCATCGTACGAAATAATGTAGTCTTTCGCTTTTATCGATTTATCCTGATTAAATTCTTCTTTTAGTTCGTTTGTCAGTCCCGGAATTTCAGAAACGATAAGCGCTTTGCTTGCAGACTCCTCTTCGTAGCTGTTCACCCAAGCCTGAATTCCGATTGACAAAATAATGATGCCCGGAATCAGCAACGTCATAATAATAAAACTCTTTGCGAAAAGTTTATCCTTAAGCTCTCTTTTTATTATTCCTTTAACTTTATTTGTGTTCATATTAAAATTCTCCCTTTAATTGTTCCGAGCCGTTGTTCTCGGCAAGTTCAACAAATATTTCGTGAAGCGATGTTTCATTGGCAGAAAATTTGTTGATAATCACATTTCGTTCGACGAGCGTTTTAAGCAAGTCCTGAGTATGATGCGAGTCGTTAACCTTTATTTCCGTGCGGTTGCCGAAATCTGCGACTTTCTGCACATAAGGGAGTTGATTTATAAAAGAAATATCTCCTTCGTGAATTACGGTGATTTTCCCTTCCGAAAACCTTTTCTTAATTTCTTCAAGGTTTCCGTGTAAAATTAAATTTCCGTGATCAATCATTGCGATGTGGTCGCAAAGTTTTTCGGCGTAGTCCATTAGGTGAGTCGAAAGGATTATTACTTTGTTTTTCTCTTTCATTTCAAGAATTATGTCTTTCAGTAACTCGGTATTAATTGGGTCTAAACCGGAGAACGGTTCGTCAAGTATAATAAAATCGGGGTCGTGAAGAATCGTTGAGATAAATTGTATCTTCTGCTGATTACCTTTCGATAAATCCTGAATTTTTGACGACGCTCTTTCCAGCAATTCAAAACGCTCAAGATATTCATACGCTTTCCTTCTAACGTCCGAGCCGGATTTTCCCTTTATTTCGGCAAAGAAAAGAAGCGTGTCGATAACGCTCATCTTTTTATAAAGTCCGCGTTCTTCCGGTAGATATCCTACGTAATCTTTAAATTTGGGAGTAATTTTGTTGCCTCTGAAAATAATTTCACCTTCGTCGGGAAGGTATATATTCATTAACATTCTTATGGTGGTGGTTTTCCCCGCGCCGTTTCGTCCGATTAATCCGAAAATTGAGCTCTCCGGAACATCGAAACTTATGTGATTTACGGCACGGAGTTCACCGAAATTTTTAGTTAAATTTTTAATTCTTAGAGGGTGCATTGTGCGCTCCTGTTATTTGTACTCTATATAAATATATTAAGAATAAGTTAAACTTTTAAAAAAATATTCGATAATAAAGTAATAATATTTAAATATAAATGAAAAGCCCTAAAATAATTTACATATTGATTCTATTTATCTTTATTTCGCTCTGGGGCATTATTTCCTTCCAAATTTATAACAAAAGTAAAGAAAAATTAGTAAATAAGGAGTACGCAACCCTTCGCTCTCTTGCACTGATGACGGAAAATGCAATTTCCGATTTTGCATCCAAAAGATTAGACGATTTGGGAACTTTATCCTCATTTCCCGAAATTCAGAATATGACAGATAAGGCAAAATTTGTCATTGAGAAATATTTTTACAATCATAAGAATTTAATAAAAGCCGTTACAAGATTGGACACAAACGGAATTATCATTTATACTACGTCGAAAAATAAAGAAGAAGTGATAGGAAAGGATGTTTCGTATCAAAAACATAACCGAATTATTCTCAAAGAGAGAGTTCCTTATGTAAGCGATATTTTTAAAACCGTTCAAGGTTATTGGGCGATTTCATTTGCATATCCCGTTTTTGACGACAACGGGAAATTTTTCGGCGTCATTAGTTTTTTAGTTGATCCGGTTGTTATTTCACATAAATATTTAATTCCGCAAAGCTATTTGGATCAAGTTTCACCATATTTGATTTCCCAAGACGGAAGAATTCTTTATTCTCCTTATAAAAATGAATTTGGGGATAGATTAAACAGATTTAATAAAAAAAATGCCAAGATGAAGTTTTTTAGTTCCTTAACTCACTGTAGTGGAGTAGTACATTCTAAACTTTCTTATGTCGATTCAACTGAAAACAATGGCGTTGTCAAATATCTTGCAGCTGTTTCAACAATAAATTTGCCCAACCGGAAGTGGTTCCTCATCATTACAGTGCCGACTACTTATGTTTTCAAAGAATTGGACGAAGTTCAGAATAGTTTTCTGAATCTGAATGTTCTTCTACTTTTGTTCCTTTTTACAGCTTCATTTTTCTTCTATCGTATTGAGAAACGGGCAAATAATAAACTTATTGAACAGAAAGCTTTGTTCGAGACGGTTAGTAAAAAAACCGGAATTTTAGTTTACAATATTAATATGCAGAAAAACAGCGTGATAATAGAAGGAAGCGCTGAAAACGTTATAGGTTATAAAAGTTCCGAGTTAGACGGATTCACACTCGATAAAATGAAATCGCTTATTCATCCTGAAGATAGAGAGATGTATGATATTCGTGAAAAAGAAGCAATTTTACATAAAGCTGAATCCGGAACTTTGGAGTACAGAATAAGAAATAAAAAGGGGCGGTACGTTTACGTCGAAGATAATTTTTCTTTCATAAAAAACAATTCGGGAGAACCGATTAGAAAAATCGGTTCTTTGAAAGATATTACATACAAAAAGATTGCCGAAGAGGAACTGATAAAATATGAACTGGAACTCGAAAATCTTGTGGAAGAAAGAACAAAAGCCCTTGAGATAGTAGCTCGAGATTTGGAAATTGAACTTGACGAAAAGAAGAGAAGGGAAGAAGAACTTGAAGAAGCCAAAAGAAAAGCAGACGCCGCAAACAAGATGAAGTCGGAATTTTTGGCTCAAATGTCTCATGAAATCAGAACCCCAATAAATACGATACTCAGCCATGCCAGCCTTTTCAGAATAGACCTTGAAGACCGAATGAATGAAGATATGCTGGTTAGTTTTAAAGCTATTGAAAACGCCAGTCAAAGAATAGTGCGAACTGTCGAACTGATTCTCAACATGGCTGATTTGCAGACCGGTTCGTATGAAGCGCATCCGCACAAGTACGATTTGTTCTCGGATATATTGAGACGAATAAGTATGGAGCTGATGCCGATTGCCGAAGAAAAAGGTTTGCAGCTGATTATTGAAACTCCCGAAGTCGATACTACGGCATACGTAGATGAATTCTCCATGAGGCAAATTTTATCCAATCTAATTGATAACGCAATTAAATATACCGAGAAAGGTTATGTAAAAGTTGTATTCAACAGAGACGAGCAAAACAGGCTGGTGATTTCAATTTCCGATACGGGAATAGGAATTAAGGAGGAATATCTGCCGAATCTCTTTGACGCTTTTTCACAGGAAATGCAAGGATACACACGAAAATTTGAAGGCAACGGACTCGGCTTGGCTCTTGTGAAAAAATATGCAATCATAAATAATATAGATATCACGGTTGAAACCGAAGTAGGAAAGGGAACGACGTTCAATCTTATTTTTAATGAAGCCGATGCGTTTGAAGAAGAAAGCTAATCGGGATTTTCTCCTCTTAAAATTTTTTTATACAATTATCCATTAAATTATCCGGCAAAAATTTAACATGCTGACGAGCGCCGTTTCCAGACGGAAATATTACCGCTTTCCGTCGTTCTTACGGAACTCATTTTCAGATTAAGAAATTTTTTAACAAAAGATTAAAGCATTCTACAATTGCATCGCACTAAGAAATTCACAACATGTCAATGTAATTTTTCGGAACTCTATGGCAAAAAATTTTGTATTTTTTAAGATTAAATTAAAGGACACAATGAACGAAAATAATGAGAATAAAATAGAGCAATCGAGTATTTTTAACGGTCCTCGCGGATTAGCGGTAAAGATTCTGAACAGAATAGATAAAACCGATGCTTATCTTGACAAGCTAATTGATTCAGAGCTGAGAAATTCCTCGCTTTCTCCGCAGGATAAGGCATTGCTTTACGAATTAGTGCACGGGGTAATCAGATGGATGATTCGTCTCGACTGGGTTTTGACAGGCTTTTACAAAGGACAATACGCAAAAAGCATTTCGGACATAAAAAATGCGCTGAGAGTAGCGGTTTACCAAATACTTTTTCTCGATAGAATTCCCGAGTACGCGATAGTTAACGACGCAGTTGAATACATTAAAAAATTGCAGGGACAGAAGGCGGCAAACCTCACTAATGCCGTTTTGCGGAATATAATCCGGAGCAAAGACAAGATTAATTATGCCAAGCCGGGAGACGACCCTGTTTACTACTTAAGCAATTATTATTCTCATCCTGTTTGGATGGTTAAACGTTGGGTAAGGCGCTACGGAAAGGAATTTACCGAAAAGCTCGTAATCGCCAATAATGAAAGACCGAGTTTAACCATAAGAGTTAATAATATTAAGAGCAATCCTTACGAGTTGAAGGAACTTCTGCAGAAAGTCGATATTGATTTCAACGATACAAAATATCTGCCCGGCTATTTAAAATTAAAGTCGATGACCAACGTCGCCGATTGGGAATACTTCAAAAAAGGATATTTTACAATTCAGGATGAAAGCACCGGTTTGCCATGCTATTTGCTTGAGCCGAAAGAGGAGAGTCGAGTTCTTGATATGTGTTCGGCGCCCGGAGGAAAAACCGCGCTTCTTGCCGATTTGATGAACAACAAAGGTGAGATTGTAGCACTCGATAAATATGAAAGCCGACTCAATATTTTAAGAAAAAATTTAGAGCGACTGAATATCGAGAACGTTAAAACAATTGCCGTTGACGCGCTTGATTTTGAGGATGAAGAACTTTTCGACAGAGTTCTGGTTGACGCTCCCTGCTCCGGATTGGGAACATTAAAAAAGAAGCCCGACATAAAATGGAAACGAGAAATTAAGGATATCCGGAACCTGAATCCATTGCAGATAGATTTGCTGAGGAAAGCGGCGGAACTTGTTAAGCCCGGCGGATTTATCGTTTACAGCACTTGCACTATCGAGCCGGAAGAAAATTTTGAGATTATTCAAACATTTCTTGATGAAAATTTGGATTTTGAACTTGTTGACGCCAGAACCGTTTTCCCAGGCGAACTGGTAGGGAAAAGCGGTTGTGTGGAAACATTTCCTCACCTTCATAAAATGGACGGCTCATTTGCGGCTAAATTAAAACGAGTAAGATAACGGAAAATATTATGGATAGTAACATTCTTAAAAAATTTGCTTCGGAATTAAAAACACAAAGAGAAAGCAAAGGACTATCGATTGACGAACTTCACGCTCGTACGCGAATCGATAAAAAATTTTTGGAAGCGATAGAAACGGGTAATTATTCAATTATGCCCGAAGTTTATGTGCGGGCATTTATTCGGGAATACGCCGCCGAGATTGGTCTAAACCCCGAGGAAACTTTACATAAATTTGATTTGGCAAAGGAAGGCGCGGATTTTAACGAAGATGAAAGCGCTGAAAAAATTACGGATAAACCCGTTAAGGAAAAAGAAGTCGAGCCGGATAAATCATTTATCGATTCCTCGGTTGTTAAAACTCGCGATAGAGAAACTCCGGAGAAAAAGAAGAACGCTATTTATTTTTATATAATCGGCGGAATACTGCTTCTTATAATATTGTACTTTGT
>JALWEC010000241.1 GCA_027036655.1 Melioribacteraceae bacterium | reverse complement strand
TAAAGGTTCGGAATTTCTTTCGCTTCCGGTTTCAAACTGGGTTTTTGAAATCTTAAAAGGAGGTTTAACGGGTTACCAAATTACAATCTCCGATTCAAAAAATATCAAAAAAGATTTTACCAAATTAATTAATTATTACAAAGAAAAATTAGGTGAACCAACCTCGCTGGACAGCGTAAAAGGTTTCTGGAACATTCGCCCTGATGAGAGTAAAACTTCCGAAAAAGTTTCGGTAAGAAAATTCAACAACGCAATTACAATTAAAGTCGAAAAAGTTAACGGATAATTTATGCTTGAAATACAGAAAAAACTAAGCAACGCGTTTTTTGCAATTCTCTCGCTTCCCGCTACGGCAATGGGGTTTGCGCTTTCGGTTCAGATTTCTTCGCTCAGCTGGATATTGATTACCAAATATAATCTCGATTTGCATCAGATGGGATTTGTGTGGGCGGCAGGACCGATTGCGGGACTGATTGCCCAGCCGATTGTCGGGTTTCTAAGCGATAAAGTCTGGTTCTGGGGCGGACGGAGAAGACCGTTTATTATTATCGGCGGAATTCTCGCTTCGCTGATGCTGCTTGCTCTGCCGAATATCGACGTTGTAAATTCCGCTCTCGGCGTGGGAAGTTTAATGGGAGTAGCGATGGTAATTGCGCTTACGCTCGATTTGTCGATAAACGTCAGTTTTAACCCTACGCGCTCTTTAATCGCCGATGTTACTCCCGAAGGGGACGCGCGAACAAAAGGCTACACTTGGATGCAGACGATTTCGGGAACGTTCGGCGTGCTTGCCTACGCAATCGGAGCGGTTTGGGGAAATTATTTCCTAATTTATTTCGGCTCCGCTCTTGTTCTTTTGCTGACGGTTCTTCCTTCCTTTTTAATTGAGGAAAAACGGGATATTTCGGAGCATCCCGAAGAAAATTCTGCTGACGAAACTGAAAGTACGGCGTATCAAACTGATTGGGCTGAATATCTGAAAGTAAATTTTGCCAATGCTTTTTCCTGGCTCGGCGTGCAGACAATGTTTGTTTTTATAATCGCTTTTATTTCGCAGAAAATCAATCCGACGCCGGAAGGTCTTTCAAAGGAGATGCTTGCGGAAGTTAACAATAAAACGGGACAAATAATTTCAATCTCATTTCTCCTTCTTAACGCCGTCGGCGCATTGCTCCCTAAATTTGTTCTTTATCCGATTGCCGAAAAAATCGGAAGGATTAAAACGCAGGCGGGAAGTCTTCTGATTATGTCAATCGCATATTTCGGAATTGCTTTTTTGGCGCGTACAGCAACAGAACTTTACGTATTTATGATTCTCGCCGGAGTGGGCTGGGCTGCAATTGTTTCCCTTCCTTTTGCGATTATGTCCGAAACCGTCAACAAAGCTCGTATGGGTTTATATATGGGGCTTTTTAACTTGTCGATTGTAATCCCGCAGCTGATTGTGAGCTGGTATTTCGGAAGGATTATTCAGGACGCCGTCGATAAGGAAATAGTGTTTTTGATTAGCGGAGTTTCGCTGTTTATTTCGGCGGTTTGCTGGTTGATAGTAAAAGAACGTAAAACGGAGGTTGTGCAGTAATGAAGTTGAAATTTTTTAAAACGGCTCTTTTGCTTCTTATTATCGCGGGCGCCGTTAGTGCGCAGAACCGAGAATTAAATTACAATGTTAAGTCGTTTACAATTCGCGATGAAATAAAGAAAAGCGATCCGCTTGACGAACAACTCGGGCGCGTTAATAATTTTGAAATATACTTGAATAAAAACGATCAATTTTCGATACAATTCCATACCGATAAATTTTTGCCGTTAATTTTATTTATTTCTCCTTCAGGAAATAAAGAAGCATATAACAGTCAAGATGGAAAGAATATTAATTTCAGCAGAAAGATTAATGAAACGGGGAACTGGGAACTTTATATAATCGGCGGGAAAGACGCGGCGGGAAGTTATGAATGCAAAGTTAACTTTGCCGATTCGGCGGCTGTGAACCCGCCAAAGGTTTTAAGCGATTGCGGTTTTATTAAGTTTGTTGTTGAACATTCCGAAGCGGATTTCGTTTTCATCAAAGATTTAATCTCGGATAATTTCAGTTCTGTTTCGGCAAAAGATTTTAAAGTGGGAAAATCTTTTTTTGATGCCGAAAAAAGATTGCATCTTGAATTAAGCGGCAACAACTCCAAGAACCTTTTTGATAAAATTAAAAAATCAATTTACGATTGTTTTGAAGATTGGAAAGTTAAAGAAGGGAAAAGGCGCGAAGTAAAAGGTAATTATGAAACTGTTCTTAGCATAATCGAACGTGATAAAAAAGAGCCGCGATTTGTGAAGATTGTATTGAAGGAAAACAGCGTCGGAGAAAAGAATGATGTTGAGTTAATATTCGGTAAAATTAAGAGTTGATTTTCAGATGGCTTTACATAATCTAATTAATAGAAGGTTTTGCACAACCCAATAAAATGTCATTCTGAATGGAGCGAAGCGTAATCCTCCGCCAAGGCGGAGTGGCGGAAGAATCTCAAAGCCTGTAATTATACCGAATTTAGAGATATTTCGGACGGCTTTCACCTTTGCCCCCAACGAAAAGCGGTCGGGGTAAACTTGGCGAACTCAATATGACAAATTTAGGTTTTGCAAAGGTTTCTTTCAATAATTAAAGCTCAAAATTTTTCGTACTTCATCTTTGATTACCTTTTCAGGAAAAGATTAAAATACTTAAATTAATATATTAGTTTCGTAAAATTGATAATTAGAAGCGAATGAAGAAAATCGTGCGGATTAAAAGAATCGGGAAAATTAAAATTGGTTAGCTGGGAAAGGGAATATATCGTTCAGACATTCGTAAACTCGGCAAACGAGTTGCGCCTGACTTCACACAGAATTGTTCTTGTTAACTTAATTAAGGATTTTCTCTACAAGTGCGAGGATATCGACTTTGCCGTTTCCGAATTGAAGAAGGTTACGGAATTTTCCAAATTTGCAATCCGCTTGGGACAGATTAATCTTTTTACGAAAAACAAACCCGACTTTCTTGCTCTTTCATCCATAATAAAACGGGAATCTCAATCTTTAATTCCGGTTGTTCAGCAGATGCTTGATTCTCTTGCGATTGAATTCGCCGAAGAAAAGATGAATGAGATTAAAAGTAAAAAGAAACAGAAATCCGAGAACTTTGAAGCCTCCGAGGAGTTCGACGCCGAGACGGATAAGGAAGAGCTTAAAAAAGAGATTCTTGCCTTTATCAGAAAAGCCGATTCGCTCCTTTCAAATCTTGAGGATAAGGAAATACCGGTTGAGGATGAGGAAGAAATATTGGAGGACCTTAACTTTTTGAGAAACAGACTGTTAATTTTAGATAATGATTTGGTGGAAAATATGTTCTCGGTCTTTGACGCTTTATTTACGGAACTCGGCGATTTTGAAAACCGGGATGAAATTATAGAGGCGTTACGCGCCAGTATGATTGTTATCGCGGCGACTATCAGGGAAAAGGAAGTTGACTTAACTCCCTTTATTGATAGGGCGATGGCTTATTTCGAAACGAAAAAGGAAATCTAATGGAAATTTATGCAGTTATAATGGCGGGAGGAGTCGGTTCACGGTTTTGGCCGAGAAGCCGCGCCGCAACGCCGAAACAACTTCTTAATATCTTCGGCGAAGAATCTATGATACAAAATACCGTCAAG
>JALWEC010000240.1 GCA_027036655.1 Melioribacteraceae bacterium | reverse complement strand
CCATTGATAAAACTTAAAGAGCCGCTCGGTAACAATCGGCGCGTTGTCCAACACGTCTAAAATTGATTTTACTTTTTCCTCAATATCATTTTCTTCCCGAACCGCAACCACAAAACCGGTAAGAGTCCTTTTCCCGAACGGCGCAACTACCCGTACGCCCTCCTTTACGGCTGCGCGCAAATTTTCCGGTACAGAATAAGTAAAAGCTTTCCTGGTGGGAAGCATAAAAACAACTTTAGCAAACATAGCCACAATGATAATAATTAGGCAAGATTAAGTAAAGGGAATTTATTTTGTGATTTAAATCTTTGGAAACTTTTAATTAAATTTTTAAGTTAAACGTTAATTAATAAGTTGTTTTTGTCTTATTTGTTTTGTGATATTCCTCTTTGAAATTTAACATTGCGTTTTTTCGCATGCCGAAAATAATAATCGAAACAATAAAATTTTAACCAAAAAAATTGGAGGTACTGATGAAAAGGTTTCTATTTTATTTACTTATGTTTTTCCCGTTTCTTCTCTTTGGTCAAGGAAAATACAACATTAAAGTCTTTAGTGAGAACAATACCGGATTCCCTTTGGGAGGAGCGCCGGTCGGAAATTTTATCGTTCGCGGTAACGAATTTATTATCGGGCACTCCGGAAACGATAACTTAAATCCGGGAGGAGTTACATTTTTTGACGGAGAACATTGGAAGCTTGTTACAAGAGGCGAAAACGGTTTTCCCTTTACAAGCGTAGGCAGAATCTTCTACACAAATAATACAAACCATCTTTATGTTTACGGAAGACCTTACGGTTATTCAACTTATTATTGGATTTCACGTTTTAATGAAGCGGAAAATCATTGGGAAAACTTGGGCGACAGTTCAACATTTCAGGCAGTTAACGGCATCACAACTTTATGTGAAACCGACAACGGTGATGTTTATATCGGCGGGGGCGGTTTCTGGAAAGTTACTCCCGATTCGTTAATCGATTTGAAACCCGAAGGGGAACCGCTGTTTAAAGCAAGTTTTATTCACTTGCTAAGCGACGGGGCTCTGGCTTTGGTAACAAATTATGTGGATGTAATTTATGTTTGCAAATATTTGCCGGGGACCGGAATAGTCGAGGAAACGCACTTGGATTCAATTCAATATACATATACGCCTTTTTGGGACGATAACGAAAATCTGTGGTTAACCGGAAACGACAAAATTGTTAAATGGGAATGGAACGGCAATGAAACGGTTTACAGAAATCCATTTACCGATATTAACTTAAATATTTATTACGCAACTTCAAATCAGGATGATATTTGGATGCTTGCCGTCAATGTTAATTCCAACGATTACTACATAGTAAAATTCAACACCGTTGATCATACTTGGGAAAAGCATGATTTTGTAGATCCGCTCTATTCATGGAACTATCCTTTGGGAATGCAAGTTACCGATAATTATATCTACATAACCAACAATGATGGTATTTTGAAGTATAATAAAACCTCCTTGGAATTTCTTGATTATTGGAATCAGAATAATACAGGAAAACCCGGGAACGACATTACTTCGATTGTGATAGATAAAAATAAGCATTATTGGTTCAATTCGTTGAATCAGGGAATCAGCATGTTTAACGGAGATACTTGGAATACTGAAAGTCCTTATGACATTAACAAATCAAATGTAGTTACATCTTGGGATATGTGTGTTGATAACCTGAACAGAGTGTTTTTGGTTGGAGACAGCGTTTATTACTATGCAAATGCAGCTTGGCATACCGCAAAACCGAGTCCGAGTTTTTATGCAACCTCAGTCGCTTACGATAATAACAATAACATTTGGATTGCGGATAATTATACGGGACTCTGCAAATATAGCGATGGCAATTTTACTTATTTTACAACAAGCAATTCGGATATTCCGGGAAACGACCCTAACGCGGTTTTTGTTGATAAAAATAATAATTTATGGATTGGCTTCAGAAATTCGGGGATCGCGATGTACGACGGGAGCACATTCCACACATACAACAGCGGACTACCGCAAAACGTAGTCTCTGATTTTGCACAAACTTCCGACGGAACTATCTGGGCGGCTTTGCTTGGAGGCGGTTTGGCTGAATTTTCAAATGGATCGTGGACAATATTTAACAGTAACAACTCGGGAATATCTTCGGATTATGTGAGAACAATTGCCGGCGATAATGAAGGGAACCTCTGGATTGGAGACGACAATTGCAGCCCTCTGTATGTAACAAAATATGATGGAACATCTTGGGACAAAGTCGTGCTCGATTCCACTACCTCAAGCAGCATATTGGAAATTACGGTTGATGATAATAACAATGTTTTTGTTTCTCCCTCCTATTTACCTCTCTACGTAATAAATGAAAATAATGTTGTTCTCAGTACGGAAAATCAAGAACAGCCAAGCGGATTTGCGCTTTATCAAAACTATCCTAATCCGTTTAATCCGACAACAAAAATCAGTTACTCGATTCCCGAAGAGACCAAAGTTTCACTAAAAATTTACGACAGTCTCGGACGCAAAGTTGCGACAATTGTTAATGGTAAACAATCTGCCGGAACTTACAATGTTGACTTTAACGCCGCTAATCTTGCAAGCGGAGTTTACATTTACAGATTAAACGCCGGTAAGTTTTTCCAAAGCAGAAAAATGCTCTTACTGAAATAGATTAATTCCACAACCGCCTTGAAAGAATTCCCGGTAGATTTTTTCAAGGCGGTTACCCAAGTTCTTTCCTGTTTCTTTATTCGCTCCATTCAGAATGACAAATCACTGGGTGATGCAAAGCTTTCTTTTAGATATGTTGACGCGACACGTAATCCGGCCAAGCGGAGTAAAAGTTAAAATCTGATTTTACCAATATTGCCATTCTTAAAGTCGCTGCAATAATATCGCTATTAAGGACCGATGAAATGAAGAACCTCCGCACTTGTCCCGACGTCCTTTTATTGGGATTTACTCCGCCGACATTCATTGGTAAAATCCTTTCGGAGATTATTCTTTCAGCTTATTTCTCTTTTTGTTTCCGGCTTGTTTAGGTTGGGTTATGCAAAAGTCTCTAATATTTTTTCATAATAATCAAGAGTTCTTGATGGCCGGATTACGTGTCATCTAATTGAAAACTCTCAACTTCCGTGATATTTTCTTCATCAAATATTATCAAGTCGGAATAACCTTTACTAACATCAACGCCTAAGAAATATTCGTTCATTTTTATCCCGTTAATTTGTTAATTAAAATTCCGCTTTGATGCGGTAGAAATTATCAGGCAACATCAGCCTTGTTCATATACTGCATCTTGTGCAAAGTTATTCCCCGATTTTTACCTGACGGAAGGAAGAAACTTTGAGACGAGCTCTTGGCTCAAGGTTGGTTCCTTCTACTTCCGAAAGAAAATATTTTTCCCATTTTTTCAAAGAACTTTATTATATTTTTTCCGCTCTTTTAACATACAAGGTTTCTATTTTCGTGGTGAATTCTATATGACAATTTTAGGTTTTGCAAAAGATTCAAAAAATGTATTTAAAAAAACCTTCAAGGTTTTTAATAATCAACAAATATTGAAGATTTGTTTAATGTATTAAAATAGCGAATTTCCAAATAAGACGGTTAAAACTTGAAGGTTGATAAATTAGGAAAAATTCAATGAATTTAGCGATTAATACTTAATGAAT
>JALWEC010000239.1 GCA_027036655.1 Melioribacteraceae bacterium | reverse complement strand
TCCATCTGAAACGCCGTAATTCCTTCGGCGGAACCCGCGACTTTAAAATCCATATCTCCGAGATGATCTTCGTTGCCGAGAATATCCGTGAGAACGGAGTAATTATCTCCTTCCTTAATCAAGCCCATTGCAATTCCCGCAATCGCCTTCGGCACCGGAACTCCGGCGTCCATCAATGCAAGCGAACCGGCGCAAACCGTAGCCATTGACGAGGAACCGTTCGATTCGAGAATGTCTGAATTTAATCTGATTGTGTAAGGGAAAGTTCCTTCGGGCGGAATCAAAAATTTAAGAGCGCGTTCGGCTAAATTACCATGACCTATTTCTCTTCTCCCCGGTCCGGAATATCTTCCTGCTTCACCAACCGAGAACGGAGGGAAATTGTAATGAAGCATAAAACGCTTGGAATACTCTTCCTGCAATCCGTCGATTATCTGCTCATCCCTTTTGGAACCTAATGTCAAAGTAGTTAAACTCTGAGTTTCTCCCCTTGTAAAAAGCGAAGAACCGTGAGTCCTCGGGAGGACGCCGATTTCACAAGTAATAGGGCGAACTTCAGTCGTCGTTCTGCCGTCCAATCTTTTACCTTCGGTTAAAATTCTTTCGCGCATCAAATCTTTTTCGATATCGTGAAGAATTTCGGCAATATCTTTTTCTCTTTCGGGATACTTTTCCTCCAAAGCTTCCTGAACTTTATTGTTAAGTTCCTTGTTCTTCAAACTTCTTTCTTCTTTGGCAAGAACCGATGCAACCAGTTCTTTATATTCGTCGTAAGCGAGAGCTTTAACGTCGTTTACCAATTCTTCTTCGATAACCTTCTCGGTTACTTCCATCTTCGGTTTGCCGCAAAGTTCCCGCAACTCATTCTGAACTTCCACAATTTTCTTGATTGAATCATGAGCAAAATCAAGCGCTTCGAGAAGATCGTCTTCCGAAACTTCCTTTGCCTCTCCTTCAACCATCATAATGGAATCCGCTGTTCCGGCGACTACAAGTTCGATTTCGCTTTCTTCAATTTGTTGCGCCGTAGGATTAACAATTAGCTCTCCGTTTACTTTTCCGACTCTGACTTCCGCAATCGGACCTTGGAACGGAATATCGGAAATAGTGAGCGCAATCGAAGCGCCAATCGCCCCGAGAACGTCCGCATCGTTTTCGCCGTCGTATGAATATACAAACGCCGCAATCTGCGTATCGTTTCTGTAATCCTTAGGGAAAAGGGGTCTGATTGGTCTGTCAATCAAACGCGCGCTTAAAATTTCTTTTTCGGTAGGTTTTCCTTCTCTTTTGAAAAATCCGCCCGGAATTTTCCCGGCGGCGAAAGCTCTTTCTCTGTACTCAACCGAAAGAGGGAAAAAATCAATGTCGGTGCGCTCTTCGGCAGACGCTACGGCGGTAACTAAAATCATAGTTTCTCCGTATTGCAACATTACAGCTCCGTTTGCCTGGCGAGCCATTTTTCCTGTTTCGATTATTAACGGCTTTCCACCGACTTCAATTTCTTTTCTATAAAACATTAATTAACCTCTATTACTTTCTTAAATTCAATTCTTTTAATACCGCTCTGTATCTTTCGATGTCGTTTTTCATCAAATACTTAAGCAGTCTTCTTCTTTTACCGACCATTTTCATCAATCCGCGGCGGGACGCGTGATCTTTTTTATGTTCCGAAAAGTGCTTGGTTAAATGATTGATTCTTGCGGTAAGAATTGCTATCTGTACTTCTGTTTTTCCGGTGTTTTTTTCATCTCCACCGAATTTTGTTACTAACTCTTGCTTGTTTTCTTTTGTTACAGGCATTTTAACTCCGTGTTTTTATTTGTACGATGTAACGCCAGACTTAACCGGCGTTAATTAATTAAATAAATTTGAATCTTGAAATATACGTTTTTTTATTCTCATAATGAAATTTTCTTTTTTTACGATTTTAATTCGAGTTGTATTGAATGTTTTTGAGTAAGGAAGAATATGCCGCCAATAAGGACGGTTTGTTTCTTACAACGTCTCGTTATAGTCAACGTCATTGCGACCCCGCAGAATGCGGGGGAAGCTCCGCCTTTGGCGGACAATTTTTAAATAACAAACGTCATTGCGAACGAAGTGAAGCAATCTCACTAGTAAACACGCTTTTGCCGAATGTTCAAATGCGGTTTAACGGCTGAGGCTGAATACTGGTGAGATTGCCACGTCGCTCACGCTCCTCGCAATGACGGAAACTTTCACGTCATTGCGAACGAAGTGAAGCAATCTCACTAGAAAACACGCTTTTGCCGAATGTTCAAATGCGGTTTAACGGCTATGGTTGAATACTAGTGAGATTGCCGCGTCGCTTACGCTCCTCGCAATGACAGAAATTTTTTATTTTTCATTCTTCATTCTTAATTCTTCATTAATTTCAGTGTTTTCCCAATACATCCTTTACCTCAACACCTGTTGGGTAATAGAATCTCTGTATTGTAGTCCCATTTGGCATTGTGTATTCTTGGATTGGTGTAATGGTTGGGTTGTCTAAGTCATGAAGTATGTTTTCTTCTATTTTTAGAAGTTTTATGTCTATACCTGTCATGTATTCTGTTGGACCTGCTTCACTAAAAACACTTTGACCTGCAAAGGCTTCATTTTGACTTCCAGTACGCGAAGCAATCATACTTGCTGCTTCCTGCAATATATCGCCATCTACATTGGTGGGGTCGCCGATGGAAACTTGAGATGCATCCAACAGATAATCATCGCCATAATTAATATCACCATAATTATAACCATTTCCTCCACGTTTATGCACGACAAAGAGGGTGCCATAAGCTACGCCACCTTCGGGTCTTGTAGGTGGAAAATCACCGGATTTAGCAAAATAGAATTTAGGCATATGCGTGCTGTCTTGCATATGGCTGTAAAATCTTTCCGTTATTACATCCGCAATATGCTGCTGTTCCTCATTGCTTAAAGTGTCATAATTAGTTGTACTAAAATTGTTATACATAAAATCTTTGTCAATCCAATATGTGTAATCCCTTGATGCGTTCTGGAAATCTATTGAGACAATATGATGAACGCCATCCGGAACTTGGTCTCTTGCAACTTCCATAACAAAATCATAAAAGAGTTCCGGAGTTACATTCAAATTCTTGTAGCTTGTTACAAATAATCCGGCGTTAGTTATATCGCCTTCAAAAGGAATATTTTTATAGGTCTGTATGAATGTGCTGTCGTTCCAAACCTTTAATGAGTCAATCATGTTAACGCTATTTGGCGCTTGAACGTCAAAGAAACCGTTCGTGGTTGTAAAACTAACCTCATTTCCATTATAGTACAACATTCCAATAACATCTATCGGCTCAAAACTCTCGTTGTCATATACCTTTCCAGCTAAAGTCTTTCCTTCTCTTTCAAGATTAACATCGACGGAATTTTCGGTCGGCGGAACTTGCGCGTCGTAATCAAAATAACCTTCTTTTTCAATATGCAACGCGATGTAAGAATCTTTTTTCCCTTCCGTCATAAAAGAACCGCCGTTAAAATCGGACACGGCAAAACGCAACGCCCCACCGCTTCCGTTGTTGAGATTAACGAACTTCCTCGCGTAAGTTTTATCACCGTCGCTTACTCTTATAAAATAAACGCCGCTCGAAAGATTTTTAACGCCTTTTACGTTTAGCGAATAAGCGCCGGCGTTTAAGTAAGTTTTGCCTTTGCTTACGAGC
>JALWEC010000238.1 GCA_027036655.1 Melioribacteraceae bacterium | reverse complement strand
AACCAACCAGAATTTTTCGCGAGCCCGGAATTGACTATCCCGGTTTAAACGGACTTCCCGTATTTGACGGAAATCCCGAAAAATTTGAGATCGACACATACAGCACGGACCCGGTTATGGTAAAAGGGGGAAACGCAATTACTTATTGCAAAGGCGTTGTTCGGTACAGCTTCGGCGATTACGGAATTTTCCCGCTCGAACTTAATGTCGATACTGATATTACACCCGATGTCGCAACCGACCCTGATGACAATCCGAACTTATACTCGGTTGGCACGCTCAACTGTCATGTTTTCAATAATGACGATCCTTCCGTTTATCCCACTCGTTTGAAGAAGTTTTCCAAGTATATCCGCGAGGTTATGAAAGCTCCCGATATTATTGCGTTTCAGGAAGTCGAGAACCAAAGCGTATTAACCGATTTGGCTAATCAGATTCATTCCGACGATCCGACTTTGAATTATACGGCACACTTAATTTACTCCAACTACGCATTTGATATAAATGTCGGTTACTTGGTTAACAATAGAATTACCGTCGCAAACGTTGACGTAGTCGGCGAGAATGCCACATTCCAAATAGGCGGCGAAACA
Source organism: Melioribacteraceae bacterium (assembly GCA_027036655.1). GTDB lineage: Bacteria > Bacteroidota > Ignavibacteria > Ignavibacteriales > Melioribacteraceae > WGAL01. Next base: position 3,108 of record JALWEC010000238.1, on the reverse strand, counting down.
AAATATACGTTTGACAGACCTCCTCTCGTATTGGAAGGAAACGCCGGCGGCAACTTCCCGGTAACGTTTGTTGACGTTCATCTCCGTTCGCGTAATAATATTGATGATCCGAACGACGGCGATTTTGTAAGAGCAAAAAGAGCGGCTCAGGCGGAATGGCTTGCCGATTATCTTCAGAGCAGACAAACAAACGACGCAAACGTAAGAATTGTTGTTCTCGGCGATTATAATTCTTTTGAATTTACCGACGGTTATTTTGACGTGCTCGGACAAATTACCGGCGATTTGGATACGCTGCAATCTCTTGAACCCGCGACGGATGTGGTTAATCCCGATTTTGTTAATCTTACCAAGCAGGATGTCCGGTCGAACAGATATTCCTATGTGTATAACGGGGATGCGCAGGCGCTGGATCATATTGTAGTTTCACCGGCAATGTATAATTATGTAAGATATTTTAAGTTCGTTCATGCGAATTCCGATTTTCCGGAATATTTTGAAAACGACGATTCCACTCCCATCGGAACATCCGACCACGACGGAGCGGTAATGCGATTTACTACTTATCCCGTAGGCGTCCGGGACGCAGGCGGCGAGGTTCCGGCAAAATTCAGTCTGGCTCAAAACTACCCTAATCCGTTTAATCCGACTACGGTTATTGAATTTGCTGTCCCGAAAACCGAACATGCTTTGTTAAAAATCTTTAATGCCATCGGGGAAGAGGTAGCAACATTGGTTAATGAAAATGTTGAAGCCGGAAACTATAAAGTGCGGTTCGACGCAAGCAAATTAAGTTCCGGAATCTATTTTTACAGATTAAACGCAGGTAACTTTACCGCAACAAGAAAAATGATTCTGATGAAATAAGAGTTTTTCTATTTGAAGAGAAATTAAGAGCGGACAATCTTTGTCCGCTTTTTTTTATCCCGAAATTATAATCGAATGAGTTAATAATGTACAATCCCAACGGGGGCAAATAATTTAATATGAACGAAATTTAATCAATCCGCCTTGCGGAATAATCCTTTCGGAGTTTGTAAAAAATTAAGCTTTGAATTGTCTGTCTCGGAGGTTCTATGAAACTTTTCTATCTATAAAATGTTAACTTTCTTTATTGAATAAACTCAACTTTGAAAATCATTTATGACAAATAAATTTGAACTCGTATCTCCATACAAGCCTTCGGGCGATCAGCCCAAAGCGATTAAGGAATTATCCGAAGGATTGAAAAAAGGCTTACAGCACCAAGTTCTTCTCGGCGTTACGGGAAGCGGAAAAACATACACAATCTCAAATGTAATAGCGCAGGCAAACCGTCCCACGCTTGTGATTTCACACAACAAAACGTTGGCGGCGCAGCTTTACAGCGAGCTGAAATCTTTTTTCCCGAATAACGCCGTCGAGTTTTTCATAAGTTATTATGATTACTACCAGCCCGAAGCGTATATCGTTAAGAAAGATCTTTATATAGAAAAGGATTTTTCCGTCAACGAGGAGATAGACAGACTTCGCCTGAAAGCGACTACGGCTTTGATAGAAGGGCGGAGAGATGTAATAATTGTAGCCAGCGTAAGCTGCATCTACGGCATCGGAGCGCCCGACCAATATGCGCAACAGATTATTTTTGTTCGCAAAGGAGAGGAAATCGAGCGAAAAAGGTTTTTACGCAAGCTGATAGATATCTACTACACGCGGAATGATTTGGAATTTTCCCGCGGAACTTTCCGGGTGCGCGGCGACACGGTTGAGATTATTCCCGCTTATCAATATGAGGAAGCGGTCAGACTGGAATTCTGGGATGATGAAATCGAAAGAATTTCCGTAATTGACGCCGTTACCGGAGATGTAATTCGAGAAGTGGAATCAATTCCGATTTATCCCGCAAAGTATTTTGTAACCACAAAAGAACAGACAAGAAAAGCGATAAAGACGATCGAAGCGGAATTGAAGGAGAGATTGGAAGAACTGAGAAACCTTGAAAAGTACGTTGAAGCGCAGCGGCTTGAACAGCGTACGCGATATGATATCGAGATGATGAAGGAAATCGGTTACTGCTCGGGAATCGAAAACTATTCGCGTCATATGGACGGAAGACCGCCCGGCTCGCGTCCCTCATGTTTATTCGATTATTTTCCCGAGGACTATCTGCTTATTATCGACGAATCTCACGTAACCGTGCCGCAGATCAGAGGAATGTATAACGGAGACAGAAGCAGGAAGGAGACTTTGGTAGAGCACGGATTTCGGCTTCCTTCCGCGCTTGATAACCGTCCGTTAAAGTTTGACGAGTACGAAGCTTTGCTAAATCAAGTGATTTATGTTTCGGCGACGCCCGGCGATTACGAACTGGAAAAAAGCGGCGGAGCTTTTGTTGAGCAGGTAATCCGCCCGACCGGACTCCTTGACCCCAAGATTGAAATCCGTCCGGTAAAAACTCAGATTGACGATTTAATCGGGGAGATAAAATCACGCGCAAAAAGAAACGAGCGGGTGCTTGTTACAACGCTTACAAAAAAAATGGCCGAGGATTTATCCGACTATTTCGAGAGAATTGGAATCCGCGTTACTTATATTCACAGCGATATCGATTCGCTCGAGAGGGTGGAGATTATCAGAAATTTAAGAATGGGAGAATTTGATGTTTTGGTCGGGGTTAATCTGCTCCGCGAAGGTCTTGATTTGCCCGAAGTTTCTCTGGTTGCGATTATTGATGCGGATAAAGAAGGATTTCTCCGAAGCGAGCGTTCGCTGATGCAGACGGCGGGAAGAACGGCACGAAACGAAAACGGACTTGTAATTATGTACGCCGATAAAATTACGCGTTCGATGAAAAAGACGATAGACGAAACGAACCGAAGAAGAAAACTTCAGATTGCTTACAACAAAAAGCATGGAATTACGCCGAAAACGATTTTTAAGAGTCGCGATGAAATTATGAACTCAACTTCAATTGCGGATATGAGAAGCGGCGGTAAAGAGGAAAGAAACGCGGCTTATTCAAAAGTCGCCGATCCGGTAATAAAATATATGTCGAAAGAACAGCGACAAGAACTGATTGAGCAGATGAAAATCGAGATGAAAAACGCCGCGAAAGATTTGGATTTTGAG
>JALWEC010000237.1:429-3706 GCA_027036655.1 Melioribacteraceae bacterium | reverse complement strand
GCTTTGTATAGATCTTTAGCGTCGCTAAGATTAACTTTTGCAAGGGGAACCATGATTCTTAGCGCCGTTCTCAGAGAAAGATTTGCGGCGTAGAGCAACTTTTTATCGCAAGTAAACCCGACTGCGCGATTTAAGATTTTCACATCGGTTCCGCCGAGGAGTTCTATCTCAGCGGCGAGGACATTTTCCAGACCGAAAAATGTTTTTGCAAGGCATTCGAATTTGTCGTTTAAGAAATCCAAATTAATTCCAATCCACTTCTTTTCTAAGAACCGGCATCGTCATGCATCTTCCTCCGCCTCCGCCGCGGGCAAGTTCCGCTCCGTCAATAGTAACAACGGCTTTTTTGTAATCGGATAATGACTTTTCTTTGTTCAAAATTTCCTTTGCCGTTAAAACTTCAAAACCGCTTTTATTTAATTCGTTGATTGTGTATTGATTTCGTCCGTAGCCGATTATTTTTCCCGGCTCAAGCGTAAAAAAGTTGGCTCCGCTGTGCCACTGTTCCCGTTCCTGCATCCATATATCTTCCGTACCGCCGCAGGCTACACCGGTCAACTCAATTTTTAGTTTTCTTAGCGCGGAAAAAATATTCGGGGCTTCTTTTATCGATTCTATTTTTCCGTTATCGACAACAATCAGAACCGTTCTGAAATTATGCCGGTTTAAAATCACCGGTTCGTAAATCAGCGCTTTGTCTTTGTCGAGCATTGTGAAAACCATATCCAAGTGGATAAATGATTCGGGCGAATGAGGAAGTTCCTGCACTATTATATTCTTACGCCCCGGAACGCTTTTCTTTAGAAAATTAATAAACGCGTCAATCGCGTGCGTCGAGGTCCGCTGTCCGTTCCCGATAAGATAAGTATCTTTATTGATTACGAGAAAATCGCCTCCTTCAATAAAGAATTTTTCGGTTGGACCGGTATTGAAATTTTCCAGATTGACAGTGGGCGCTTTAACCTTTTCGTTGTATGTAAAAATAATATCCATTATAATCGCTTCGCGCGCCCGTACGGAACTGAACATCGAACCGATAAGCACGTTTTCGTTAAAGCTCATAGAAGCGTCGCGCGTGAAGAAAAAGTTGTGGAGAGGATGAAGCTCAAAGCGTTCTTCGCTTAAAAATTTGGTCAGGTTATTTCTTTTCAGCGGAACGCCTTCTATTAATTGTCGCGCCAGTTCTTTGTTCGTAAGCTGTCCGAAATAATCAATCAGTTGCGGCTTCTTCTCTTTTTCGCAAACTTGTTTAATCAATTCCGATTTCGCTTCGGAGTTGTTCAAAGTTTCTTCGAGAAGCTTCATAACTTCAAAAGTTTCCGCGACCAAATCCAATACGCCGTTGAACTCGGAATATTCGCGGGAAGCGACTACGGGGTTAAGTATATCGCTGTAGAGCGCGCGTTCGGCGTTTTCCGGAGTCATATTCTCAACTTCTTCGCCCGGTTTATGAATTATAACTTTCTCAATCTTTCCTATTTCAGAATTAACGCGTACCATAGATTTCCTTTTTTTGTTTTTAAATTAACTACACTGCAAGCAAAATAAAAACAGTCTATTAAAGTAATTCCTTAATTTCATTAAGATATTTTTTTGCCAATTCTTCCGCTTCCGTTTCATCTTTTGCTTCAACAATGCAGCGGATAATCGGTTCCGTGTTGGATTTACGCAAATGAACCCAGTGGGAAGGGAAGTCGATTCTTACTCCATCCTCATCATTAATTTTTTTGCCGGAATATTTTTCTTTAATTAAATTCAACACTTCGTCAGGATTTGCCGAGCCGATTAAAACCTTTTTCTTAACAATAAAATATTGCGGAAGCGATTTTTTAAGTTCACTCATTGTGCCGCCGAAATCGAGCAGATGCATTAAAGTGATTGCCGTTCCCACCAGCGCGTCGCGCCCGTAATGGACTTCCGGAAAGATAACTCCGCCGCTTCCTTCTCCGCCAATAACAGCGCCGACTTCTTTCATCAGCTTAACAACGTTGGCTTCGCCCACCGGTGAACGAAAAACTTTGCCTCCGAATTCTTCGGTTACGTCGTCAACGCCGCGAGTAGTGGAAAGATTAACGACAACGTTCCCGCCCGGATTCTTGGATAAAATATATTTTACCGCTTGAGTAATTGTGTTTTCTTCAATAAAAGGAGCGCCTTTATCCGTAAGGAGTACAAGCCGGTCAACGTCCGGATCCACAACAATACCAAGGTCAACATTGTTTTCTCTAATCGCTTTCATTGTTCCGGTAAGATTCTGAGGAATTGGTTCCGGCAGTCTGGGAAAAACGCCCGATTTTTCACAATCGTGTTCGATTACTTCGCATCCTAATTTTTCAAGAAAATCTTTCATCACCCAGGTTCCGGCTCCGTTAACGCAATCGAGAAGAACGCGGAATTTCCTTTCTTTTAATTTGTCAAGGTCAAGCAATTTCATATTCAGGACGTCATTTACATGGTTTGCCAAACCTTCCTTGTAATCAAAAGTTTTTCCGACTTCGTCCCATTTAACATAGTTGTTTTTCGAGTCGTCGAGTAACGACAAAAATTCTTTGCTTTCTTCGGGAGTGAGAAACTCGCCTTCGGAGTTTAGGAGTTTCAGCGCATTCCACTCGTTGGGGTTGTGGCTTGCGGAAATTGAAATCCCCCCGGCGGCTCCGACTTTCTTTACATTGAGGAGAACTGTCGGAGTAGGGCAGACGCCTATGTCGTAAACGTCGTTACCGCACGCCGTCAAAGTTCCGGAAACAAGATTGCGAACCATGTCGCCAGTGATTCTTCCGTCCGAGCCGATTACTACTTTTCCTTTTCCGATAAATTTTGAATAAGCGGTAATATATTTAACAATAGTTTCGGGATATAAACCGTCGCCCACGATTCCGCGGATTCCCGAAACGCTTACCATTAATGTTCCCATCGTTATCTCCTAAAAATAAAAATTTATGCAAGTCAATTTAACACTCTGCCGGTAATGTTGCTTAAAACAATCTCAATCGGAAAAATTAAGAAAATGAAAAAAGATTGTAAACCTCTAAATGCCCGCTTTATTGAGTTTCATCTCTTTTTTAAGTAAGCGAATTTAATCATAAAAAAGAATGCGGTTAGCGTAAGTATAAACCAGATTATTCCCCACACAATAGCCGGAACAGAGGTGATAATCGCAAGCTGCTGAGCGTCGTTTTTTTTGTAAGCAAGTGTGAGTAAATCTTCTTTAATATCAAAAAGGACGTACATCGAACTGATAAGTCCCGTTGTTCTCATAATCCAATAATTAATTTTT
>JALWEC010000237.1:0-419 GCA_027036655.1 Melioribacteraceae bacterium | reverse complement strand
AAAACTCGTTGCCTCCTTCTGAAGTTACTCCACCGGCAAGATTGGTTGAAACGTTCATCGCAATTACCGACCCGCCGGTAAAAATTGTAACGAGCGCGTGACTAATCTCGTGCAGTATAACGACAAGGAGTTTGACCGGATAAATCAGAAGCGTGTTCCAAATAAAAATTGCAACTATCGCAATCGCAAGAAGTATCAGCAACTCCTTCTGCGAAGATGAGATTACGCCTTTTGACTTAGATTTTTTTCTCAATTTCTTTTTTGGCATCTGATTAATGAAATTTAATAAACATATTGCTGAACAGTTTTATAATAATAGAACACGGATAACACGGAAGTAAAAGATTTTCATGGATGAAAAAATATTAATTTGTAACGAATTTTTTTCGCTTGCATAATCTTTCAATTTACTGTAAAGC
>JALWEC010000236.1 GCA_027036655.1 Melioribacteraceae bacterium | reverse complement strand
CTCATTATGTAATAATCTATCCTAAAGAATTTTACGATATAAATAACTTCCTTTTTACCGGAGAAGAAACAATATTGGATGAATTTATCAGTTTATATCCGTATGAAGGATTAGTATTTCTTACTGATGAAGATGAGATTGAATTGTCAAACCCAATTTTTGATAAAAAAGGATATCTTTTCGATCTTTATATTTTATCTCTGCAATACAATTTTGCCGATTTGGAAATTTTTAATGAATTCGTTCCTGAACTTGATGAAAATTTTCTAGAAATAACTTATAATTTCAATCAATCCGTAATATCAAATTTACTTGAGAACCTTAGCTTTAGTTTTAAAAAAAGTAAAACAAATTTGGAAAGCGTAAATTATAATTTGATTGAGCCGAATAATAAGAATGAATTAGCCGGGAATCATGATAAGCATCCACTTGCGGCATAGGAGAAAAAATGGAAAAATCATCATACAAATTATTGAATATCATTTTAATTGAAAGTCAATTTAAGAGAGAGCCTCAAATAACGCTTGAAGCAAAAGATTTTAACAACAAAATTAGTATTAATGTGGAACATCAAATCACAGACAATAATCTTTTTGTTACAGTTTCTTTGAATTTTGATGCAGGCATTCTTGATACTAAACAAATAGTTGCTTTAATTAAAATGTTAGGAATTTTTGAATACATAGAAGACGACGTTCTTCCTGTTAAAGATTTTGCAAAAATTAATGCCCCCGCTATTATCTTCCCTTTTATTAGAGAACATTTAGCTTCAACGTCAATGAAAGCGGGAATAAGCCCTATACTTCTCCCCCCAATAAATTTTATAAAAATATCTCAAGATGCATAACGTCTGATTTCTTGTAGCGCCTTCCGTAATGTCGGGAAACGACTAAAGAACTCCGGCTACAAAGTTTACCAAAATTTCCTCGACTTGGAATTCAAAGCCCCGGGAAACTCACTCGCTCGGATTTTTAAGGAGATTTGAATTGTTATTTAATAGAAAGCTTTGCATAATACCGTAATATGTTTTTCTACTCATCCGAACTTGGCATATTGGCTCGTCTTTGCGCCTTTTGAACTTTTAACTTATTTTTACAATACGAGTTTGCGAGCGCTCCCACGGGCAATGCCGTAAACCGTCTGAGAGCAGGCGTGGGACTGAATAAAGCTCTCAGCTTTTGCCTTCGGTTATTTCCCGAAGGCATTTTTTATAACTTTACGCCTTTTTAATTACATTTGCAACACCGACTCCGGCGTGTTCCCGCGAACATAACGTCGGACGGTTCCCCCCAAGGCGCGGGACTTGACAAACAGGGGGAGTTTATTTTTTTAGATTAGTGTTCCTTTGCGCTTCTCGAACTTTTAATATTTTGACTTTTTTACTTATTTTTGCAAAACGAGTTAACGGTGTTCCGGCGAACTTAACCGTAAACCGTCCGGAAACAGGCGCCGGACTGGATAACGCTTCCGGCTTTTGCCTTCGGTTATTTTCCGAAGGCATTTTTTTGTAACTTTATGCGCTTTTATTTATATTTGCAACACCGACTCCGGCGTGTTCCCGCGGACATAACGTCGGACGGCCCCTGCAAGGCGCGGGACTTGGAAAATTCAGGGGCTTATTTTGGATAGATTAGGATGCCTTTCCTTAATCTATCCATTTTTTTTATCATATTCTAATAGAAGACTTTGCATAACCCCATAATATATCATTCTGATTCTCCGCCAAAGCGGAGCGGGAGAAGAATCTCAAAACCGGTAATTATAACGAACTTAGAAATATTTCTGACGGCTTCCACCTTCGCCTTGCTGAACTCAATATAACCAATTAAGGTTATGCAAAGGTTTCTATAAAAATAACGAAAAGGCTATTTAGATAAAATAAAAAGGGCTTATTAAGTCAATAAGCCCTTTAAAAATAAATCACTCCTTTTGCCTCAGCACGGCGAATGAATTTCCAATAACAAAATTGATAAATTCCGGCTTCTTTGTCAACAACTTTGTTCATTTAATTCCTTGTCGTATTGAACAAAATTCAATCGCAAAACATCAAAGAGGAAAGAGCGTCTGTGTAGCTTTCTTCAAATCTTGAAACTGCAACGGAGTTTCCGTACCGAAATTCCTGATATCTTGGAAGACATGTTTAGCCCTCTCGGCGTCCCCGATTAAACCTCGAAGGAAATATCTGCCTGCTCAAAATCTGCGACTACTTTTATGAGAGTTTTAAATGCCACATGCAGAACACTAAAGGCTTATTGAAAACCCTGAATAATTTCCCGGGCATTATTGAAACCCATTGATATTCGGGTTAAACCGTTGACTTCTTGCTTGCCACACTTGAAACTTTTATATAGTTCTTTTATATTTTAGTCGGTAATTTGAATTTCTGCGTTGGCTTCTTTGCCGTCGATAGATATTTTTAATTTAATTTCGTTGGTCGCCATAATGAGATACTCAAATAAAATGAAGTTTTCTCATAAACTTTCCGCTATTGTAACGGCAATAAATCTTGCGTTGCTGCTTTTATTTAAATCTCTTTTCGAATGCTCTTTATTTATGCAATTTACTTTTCTCTCCGCAATGCCGTTTATTTCTTGGCTTTCTCACGTCCTACTCGGCGGCTATCCGGTAAAAGATGATTAATGGAGCTGTTATGGGCAAACCGCCTCCAAAATGTATATCAACTATTTCAAAGATTCGCAACTCATCACTCGTTACTCCTCTTCCTTTTTTCAACAACAACAATCATCTCGTTCAGCTCTTTTAACTTTAAGTTGTAATACCAATCGTAGCAAAAACCGACTTCCAAGTTTTCTATTTGCGCCGCTTTTAATGCGTCGCCGCCGGAAGTTCGGAGGCGAAATATCGCAGTTTTATTCCGCTTATTTTCGAAAGCTCGGTTTGAGCAAAAACTATCGCGTTGTTTAGTTATTTCAATCCTTATTTATTGGACTTCATTCAAAAACATTGGAAGGAAGATAACAAAGAGGATGAAAAGTAAGTTTCAACCCTTGTTTTATTGGACTTCATTCAAAAACAGCTACTGCGATAGGTGTAATTATAGGAGTTGCAAGTTTCAATCCTTGTTTTATTGGACTTCATTCAAAAACAATGCAACATTCCATTTTTCCCTATTTCCATCACTTGTTTCAATCCTTGTTTTATTGGACTTCATTCAAAAACGCGGAGAGCTTACCGAACGCGAGAAAGCCATTGCAGCTAGTTTCAATCCTTGTTTTATTGGACTTCATTCAAAAACGGCTCGAGTTTTTTTGAGTTTTCTTTCTCAAATTTTGTTTCAATCCTTGTTTTATTGGACTTCATTCAAAAACGCTAAACTACTCTCTTAATTCGGCTTATACAGTCCTGTTTCAATCCTTGTTTTATTGGACTTCATTCAAAAACCGCCGTAAGTACTTTGATTTGGGACTTGAGTTTCCGTTTCAATCCTTGTTTTATTGGACTTCATTCAAAAACGCTCCTTTCCAAGACGATGAGGATTCTTTTCTTTTGTGGTTTCAATCCTTGTTTTATTGGACTTCATTCAAAAACGCGTTTTAAATGGGTTCTTCCAACTCTCGACAATATGTTTCAATCCTTGTTTTATTGGACTTCATTCAAAAACAAAGAAGCTGGAATTTGGGAAACTCAAATCCCAAATGTTTCAATCCTTGTTTTATTGGACTTCATTCAAAAACTCTCAAGAGAAATAC
>JALWEC010000235.1 GCA_027036655.1 Melioribacteraceae bacterium | reverse complement strand
AATTACGCTCTTTATTGTTATTTTGTTTTTATCGCTTTTTATCAAAAAGGTGATATCCCAAAAAACTTCATTTCTTGTGATAGTTTATTCCGCAATGGCTGCGCTATTTATTTCGTATTATTATCTTCTGCTGAATAATTCGTTTAATTATGGAAATATTATACAAGATTTGATAACGATTCCGGTTGTGATTTTCTCGGTGGGATTTTTGGCTAGCAAAAGGCACATGATAATAGTAGGCGTTATTTTTTCAATCTTCTATCCTTTGGCAATGTTGTTGTCGGGAGATAACATGCTGGTTGAAAGTGCGGTTTTTGTTGCGGTAATTATTTTGGGCGCAACAGCCGGATTTGTTATTCTAATTCGTACGCTTGAAAATGCGATGAAACTTAAGGAAGAAGCTACCCTCGAACTGATTAACCAGAGAGATGAACTGGTAAAACTTAACGAAGAGCGAACTAAACTTTTTGCGATTATTTCTCATGATTTGCGCAATCCGGTGGGGAACGCAAAAAACGTAAGCGAGATGTTGCTTCATGAAAATTTAGACGATAGCGAACGGAGGGAATTGACCGAAGCGTTAAACAGAATGACTACGCGCGCCTACGCTCTTTTGGAGGATTTGCTTAATTGGTCGCAAAGTGAATCGGGAATGTTTGCTTATAATCCGGAAGTTGTAAATCTTCGTTCCGTTGTTGAGGAAGCTATCGAATTTTTCTCTCCGAACATTAAGGAAAAGTCTTTATCGGTTTTGAACTTAATAAAGAAGAACGATTATGTTTACAGCGACAAAAAAATACTTGAAACGATAATCCGCAACTTATTTTCCAACGCGATTAAGTTTACGTACACCGAAGGAGAAATTGTTTTTTCCACAATTGATACGGCGGATAAGCTGACGTTTGTAATAAAAGATAATGGAATCGGAATGGACGTGGACTTGATAGACGATATTTTTTCAAGGGATAAAATAATTTCGACATTCGGTACAAATAACGAAAAAGGAATCGGACTCGGTTTGCAACTGGTAAAAAATCTGGTTGAAAAGAACAAAGGAGAAATTTCAGTCGAGAGTATTCCTAACAAAGGAACTTCATTCTTAGTTACGATTCCTTATCCTCCTAAAGCAACAGATGATCCAGTTGCAACAAACAGAGAGTAATAAATCTCTATTTGTTGTTCAAGCCTAAAGCCTTAATAATTTCGATTGGGGAAATCCCGTTCTTCTCCGCGATTTGTTTAAGTTCGGCATCTTCCGTTACGTTAATATTTGCCTTCTTTAATTTAGCGATGCCGTTTTGCCACGTAATATTAAGCTCTTGAAAGATTGCCGATAGTTTTTTTCTTCCGAATCCCGAGCCGGGCGTAAAAGCGGTTTTAACTGTTGTTTTGGTTTTTCCTTTTATGATATTGTAAATATCATTCGGTTGAAGATTATTTGCTTTAGCCAAATCTTCGATTGTCATCGAGGTATCGGAAGCGTCAATTCCACTACTTTTTAACAGAGATTGCATTTTTGCCAAATTGACATGTATTGTTCTTGAAAACTCTCCAACGGTTAATATTTCAGCGTGAGGAATCGGCGGCGTGTTTTCGGGAGTTTCCCATGAATCGGTGATGTAGTTCCCTAAATCCATAAAGGAGCTGAAAGGAGGAATTTCAAGATATGTCATGAAAAAGAAAATTATAACGGTTACGGTTACATAAGTAAACTCTTTTCTTATCTTGCTTCCGGCTTTGGCTTTTTCCTTCATGTAATTAATCAGAGGTTTCCAATTAAAAATAACATGGAAAGTTCCTGAAATTACAAAGAGGAAAGAGAAAATTGTATGGAGCGCCTGCCATTCTGTTTTGGTAAATCCGAGAAAAACCCAATTCGACCAATGAGCAATTCTTCCCGGAGGGGCAATATAGAGGACAATTCCGGTGATTGTCATTAAGAGCAATGAATAACCCATATAGAGACTTGTATATGCGCGCCAGTTTATTCCGTATTTTTTTGTTTTCATAATTTTCTCTTAAAACTCAAAGTCAGTAATTTTTTTTTTGAATCTGTAAAAATACAATTAGTTGTGTGCATATCAAAGTTTAATAAGCTCACTTTAAACGGATAGAACAATATATTTTCATTGTTAAAGATATGTTTATTAAGTAATTTCAATTGTTAAAATTATTATTAGAAGGCTTTGCAAAGGTCTTTATTAAATATATTTATCTTTTTAAATAAAGCGGAATAATCGGTTTTGGGGATTTTGGTAAATTGGAATAACAACGAACTGTTTGGAAGAATTAAGAGAACTTTTAAAAGATGGAAAAAAGTAAACATACATTAGAGTATCTATTAAATTATAAAATTGTTGATTTTGGCAGTATTTACTTGACGACCGAAAAGTTATTGGTAATTGTTCTTATTGTGATTGTTACCAAAGCGCTGCTTCTTATTTTTAGGAGGTCTTTGCTGAAAGCTAAAGGTTTAAAAGATAAAGATGTTGGCAATCTTTTTGCAATAATACAGATTGTTAATTACGTCGGTTGGACAATCTCGCTTATAATAATTTTAAATACTATCGGAATTAAATTAACTGTGCTGATTACAAGTTCCGCCGCTTTGTTGGTAGGCGCCGGACTTGGATTGCAACAGACATTTAATGATTTTATTTCCGGAGTTATTCTATTAATCGAAGGAAAAACAAAGGTTGGGGATATTCTTCAATTTGATAATGATGTTGTTATGTTAAAGGAAATCGGGCTTAGAACATCCGAGGGAATTAACAGGGATAACATCACGATTATTATTCCGAATTCAAAAATAATTAATGACAAAGTGATTAATTGGAGCCATCAGCAGAAAAAAACAAGATTCAGAATTGATGTAGGCGTCGCATACGGAAGCGATGTTGATTTAGTGATTAAAGTTTTGGAAGAGAGCGCTTTGGAACATCCCGACATTTTTGACAAAGCCTCCGTAGAGGCGAGATTTATTGACTTCGGAGATTCTTCGTTAAATTTCCAACTTTTGTTTTACAGTAAAAATATTTTTAGAATTGAAAGAGTTAAAAGCGATATTCGTAAGATAATTAACAGAAACTTTATTAAGCACAACATTACCGTTCCTTTCCCGCAGTTGGATGTTTATTTAAAAAAATGATCTGCTTATTTTACAGATTTGATTGATTAGAAATTGAAAGGTTACGGCTCTGAAGAAACTAATTAATATAAATTTCTTATCTTTTTGTTTTCAGAAAAAAACATTTTAATTATGAGCGAACTAAAGAAATTACGAGAAGAAATAAACAGAATAGATGAAAAGATAATTACTCTGCTCGGTGAAAGAAGAAAACTGAGTAAAGAAGTGATTGAGATAAAAGAGCGGTATGATTTTCCCCTTCGCGATAAAAAGAGGGAAGCCGAACTTCTCGGGAAATTAGTTGAACTGGGTAAAGAGCGCGGCGTGGATTCAACTCTAATAAAGAAAATTTATTCTGAAATAATTGACGATTCCGTAAAGCTGCAACAGAATTACCTTTATAAAATCAGCGAGCAGAACGAACTTGTTGACGGAAAGATTGTCGTTGCGATTCAGGGAATCAAAGGTTCCTACAGTTATTTAAGCACTAAAAAGTTTTTTAAGGAAAGCGGAAAAAAATTAGAATTTTTAAGCTACAAACGATTCGACGAGGTTGTTCACGCAGTTGAAAAAGGGGAAGCCGAC
>JALWEC010000234.1 GCA_027036655.1 Melioribacteraceae bacterium | reverse complement strand
AAAAAAGGAATCGAGGACTTCAACAAAAAACCTGTCGTTAAGAAAAAAACTTTTAAGATGGATATGACCGGAATGAAATTTCCGACCGATATTACAAAATACAAACAAGTTTGGCATTTATCCCCGATTTCACAGGGAAACACGGGAACGTGCTGGTCTTATTCTACAACCTCGTTCTATGAATCCGAAGTTAAACGTTTACACAACAAAGAAGTAAGACTTTCTCCTATCTGGACAGCTTACTGGGAGTTTGTTGAAAAAGCCCGCAGATTTGTTCAACGGCGCGGCGATTCCTATTTCGCGCAAGGTTCCGAAGGAAACGCCGTAGCGAGAATCTGGAAAAAATACGGCGTCGTCCCGATGGAAGCTTACACGGGTTTACTTCCCGGACAGAAATTTCACGACCACAGCAAGATGTTTGCCGAGATGAAATCCTACCTTGACGGTTTGAAAAAATCAAACGCTTGGAACGAGAAAGAAGCGATTGAAACGATTAAAGACATTATGAATCACTATATCGGAACTCCGCCGACAGAATTTACTTTCAAGGGGAAAAAATATACTCCGAAATCATTCCTGAAAAATTATTTGCAATTAAATATGAACGATTATGTTGAGATTTTATCATTAAAGGAAAAACCATACTGGAAACAGGTTGAATATCCGGTTCCCGACAACTGGTGGCATAGCGACGAATATTACAACGTTCCGTTGGACGTTTATATGCAGATTATTAAAAAATCGATTCGCGACGGATACTCAATGGCAATAGGAGGAGATGTTTCGGAAGCCGGCTACAACAGTCACGCCGAAGTTGCGGTAGTTCCCACTTTTGATATTCCTTCGCAGTACATTGACGACAACGCCCGCCAATTTCGTTTCAGCAACGGTTCCACTACCGACGACCACGGAATTCACCTTGTCGGATATTACACTGACAAGAACGGAAAAGACTGGTACTTAATCAAAGATTCCGGCTCCGGCTCCAGAAACGGAAAACACAAAGGCTACTATTTTTACAGCGAAGATTATGTTAAGTTAAAAATTATGGGATTTACGATTAACAAAAATGCCGTGAAAGATATTCTAAAGAAATTTAAGGTTGATTAATCCGACAAAGCGGAGTAATGAGTTATGAGTAGCAAGTAAAGTAAATATTTCTTTCGCCTCATAACTCATTACTCATAACTCATTACTGATAATCGATTATCCTGCCAAAATATTTTCCAAACTTTTCTTTTCCGATTTTTCAACTTGATAACCTTGCAGTATTTCTTCAAGTTCATTTTCATAGAAAAACTTGGTTTCGCCGAAAGCCGGTTTTAAATCGTCAAGCCAAATTGCCTCCGGATCATATTGAGCGAAAAATGGTTTTTTAATCCAATCGGGATTTCTGCCCTGTATAAAATTAAGCACAAAAACTTTCTCGCCGTAAATTTTTGTTATTCCGCTAATCTCTATCTTACCGGGCAAAGCGGACATAGAAGGACCTCTTACGGTTCTAATCAATCCGGAAGTTTTGGAATAAGCTTCGCAAAAGATTTGCAAAGCCTTTACTAAAGGAATTGAGAAATAATCCTTTGCGCCGGTATCGCGTTCTACAAAGAAATAGTAGGGAATCATACCCATTGCGACTTCTTTTTTCCACAATTTCTCCCACACTTTCGGATTATCGTTAATATGTTTGATTACGGGAGATTGCGTTCTGATTTCCGCTCCGGCGCTTCTGATTCTGCGAACCGCGCTCGCGGAAACTTCGGTTGATATTTCTCTGAAATGATTTACGTGCGCCATGATTGATAAATGTTTTCCGGCGCGAACAATCTTTTCGAATAACTTAATAATTTCATCGGAATCCGTATCGGTTAAATATCTGAAGGGCCAATAAGTTAATGTTTTTGTCCCAATTCTAATATTTTTTATATGTTCAAATTCAGGAGCTAGTAAGGGAGTAATATAAACCGAAAGTTTCTTGGCGCTCATTATCATCGGATCTCCTCCGGTTATCAGAACATCCGTTACTTCCTTATGAAGACGTAAATATTCCAAAAATCTGTTGGCTTCGTCCGTTGCAAATTTCAAGTCGTTTACTCCGATAAACTGCGCCCACCTGAAACAAAACGTACAGTAAGAATGGCAAGTTTGTCCGGCGGAAGGAAAAACCAGAACAGTTTCTCGATATTTATGCTGAATTCCCGGAACAGGTTCGCCATCGCTGAAACGTGCTATGTTGGCGCTTAGCTGTCCCGCGGGATGGGGATTGAGTTTCATTCTGATTCGGTTTGCTTTTTTTGTCAGCTCATCCTTTGAACTCCCGTTTTTCAGTGCCGAATAAATGTTATCGAAATCGCTTTTGTTCAACATTTCTTTCTGAGGAAAAGTGAGTTGAAAAATCGGGTCTTCGGGAATATTATTCCAGTCGATCAATTCTTCAACAACATAATTATTTACTTTAAAGGGAAAAACTTGAGCAACGGCTTTCATTGCCAGTACATCTTCTTGAGGTAAATTTTTAATTTGCGGAAGCCGATCGAAGTTATTTAAAGTAAAAACTTTTATCTTTGTAAAATTTTCCATAAACATCTCCTATCATTTTCAAACAATGATACGCCGAATTTGTTTCATAAAATAAAAAATTTCAGCCTATTTTCAACATTCCGAAAATCAGCCGGGGAAGGAACTCAACGCTTTGTGATAGAGAAATAAATCGTACAAATTCATCGGACAGCCGCAATATTTCGCCTCGCAGCGAATAAGTTTTGAATTAAAGGAAATTTCATCATAGACGTTTCCAAGATCTTGATGATATTGAAAGCATGGTTTAATCTGCCCTTTTGAATAGACAACGCCGACATTGAAGCCGGCATTGCATAAGTTTCCTTTCCGCTTAAACTTCTCAATTTCAGATTTGGGGAGATTGAAATCCGTTATTTCTTTTTCGGAGTAAGCTTCGGGATAACGCTTGCCGTCATAGAATCCGTAGTATGCGCCGAAGCGGAGATTTATTCCGAGTTCTTTCAAATTTTCCGCATCCTTTTTTAGTCTGCCGAGATGCGGTGGATAAGCGACTTCTTCGGCGTAAATATTAAACCCTGAGTTTTTGAGTAAACGGTAATTCGACAAATAACGCTCAAGGAGTTTCTTGGATTTCAATTCCAGATAATGAAACGAGGCGTGAATAAAAATTACTCTTTCGGGATTAATTTTTTCCGCAAATAATTTTACGGCGGGTAAAGTCAAATTAGTGTTTATCGAAATATAATGCTTTTCTGAAATTGCTTGAACTGCTTCAACAAAGTTTGGGATAAGAAACGGTTCGCCCCCTGTAAATCCGATTCTAAATATTTTCCCGCTTTTATCCAGAGTTCGAATAAGCTCAGGAATTCTAATCGGAGGAATATCGTTTCTCGGTTTCGGAGGAACGGAGAAGCAATATTCACATTCAAGGTTACAGCGATTGGTTACATTCCACTGCAGCCAAGCGTCGTAATTTTTCTCACCCACCGAGCCGCCCGTTTTTTAGCAGGTCTTCAAGAGCAGGTTTCAGAGCCGTGAACTTAAAATTAAAATCATCTTCAATTAATCTTTTGGGGACGCATTTCGTATCCGAAAAAATAAGTTCGGAATCGGTCCCGAGTAAATATCCGCCGAGTTTTGCTACAAACTTCGGCACGGGAGGCGACCATGGACGAGAAAGGGTTTTCCGCAGAGTCTGCATAAATTCTT
>JALWEC010000233.1 GCA_027036655.1 Melioribacteraceae bacterium | reverse complement strand
CATTTATTTTTATCTATGTCGGGGATAAATTATCCCCGACAAATAATTTAAAACTATTTAACCAAAATCATTTTTTTTGTAGATGTAAACTTACCCGCTTTTAACGTGTAAAAATATATTCCGCTCGGTAATCCTCCGGCGACAGACGAGGCGTTAAAGTTAACGGTATAATATCCCGCTTGTTGAGTTCCATTTACCAAAACTTTGACTCTCTGTCCTATTATACACAGATCTATCTACAAAACTTATTTTCCCCAATTAACAATTCATATAAAACCTGAGAAATAATTAAATGAATAAAAACAAATCGAATTATAAGCGGATATAAAATTTCGGAATCCCAGAGAGAGAGTAAAAATCGTGCCAATATTGAAGAAGTTGCCGTCACTTTATAACTTGTCCCTATTTAACTTTTTTAAGGTAAGACAAAATCAAATTAAATGCAAATTTTATGGCAATTCACATTGATTCGGGGGCAAAAAATATTTATTAATTTTTACAACTACAAACCGTTAAAACGGTTACAGCAATTATAATTTCCCTTTTTTCCGCTGATAAATCAACAGGTTAATAATAACGAATATTTCTTTATATTGACGGCGTTGCTATTAGAGAAGCATTCGTGGATTATCCCGCAATAACCTAACGGCGCAACGACGGGACAAATCTTTCCATTACTTAATCTTACAATTTTTTCGCCAATCCCGAATATTTCCTTTCGACCTTAAAACCGAATTTATAAAAATACTCCGGTCGGAAAAATCCCGTTGTAACATATTCGTAGCGTTCGTTTTTCATTCTGTTAAAAAATTCCTTCATTAGAATATCGCTGATTCCTTTTCGCCGGAAAGGATCGGCGACTACAATCTTATCCATGTGTACTCTGCTTTCGTCAACGGGAAAATAGAAAAGACCGCCGATAATAAATCCGCGCGAAGAAACAGCCACAAGAAATTGGTGATCCGAATTAAAATTCACCATAAGATTTGCGTCAAGAAACATGCGATGCAAACGGGAAATTTCTTTCGGAGTTACCGGACGCCTTATTACAAAGGGGTTTCCGTCGGTATCGAAAAATTCCACAATCAAATTTTCCTTTTCATGTCCGCCCGCTCCAATCTTCATAATCTGCGCAGAATCTTCAGGTCTGATATGCGAATAACTGATTCTCGTAAGGAAATATTCCTCCTTATCGGAAAGAGTAAACTTCGCTTTAATCTCGGAAAGCATTACGAGCAGCTCTTTACGCTTAATTTTCCGGTGATGAAATTCCTTGATTATCTTTTTAAACTCGGCTTTAACCTCGTCCGAACTATCCCTAAAACAGGTCTCGAAATAAAACTTAATTCTTGTTTCGGGCAATTCCTTTTCCATTTCATTCAAGCTGTACGTCGAATAAAGCTCGTTAAGCATTGACGCCTGCGCTTCGATCGACGCGTCCTCGTTCAAATTGAGCCAGCGCCTGAATCTGTTAATCGCAAAGAATAGTCTTTTGGGAATAAATACGCCGTCGGAAATATCCGTCAAAAAGGAGTTCAATCTCGAAAGGGCGTTTTCCATATCGGGGAAATCCGACTTCGATAAAAGTTCCGACTTAAACCCGTTAAGATATTCAACTCCTTCAACTTCGCCGAGGGCTGAAATTATTCCCGAATAAATCTGATTCCAAATTGAATCACGGTTCAAATAAGGATATTTTTTAACCGACTCGGCAATAAACTGATTGTAGAACTCCCCGATAAAACCGGACGAAGAACCGTAAGGAACTCTTTCTTCAATCGAAACCAGTCTCGTCCCGACTTGATAATCATGTTTGGGAATAATAAAGTTGTCCGGGGAATAATCGGCAAGCTGTAATTTATATTTGGATAATTTAATAAAGTTCAGAGAAGCCGTCGCGGCGTTCCAAACAAAAAATCTCCAGATGTGATAAACCAGTTCGCTCTTCTTTTCGTCCGGATGTTTTGACATTCTCTCCAAGTAATGACCGACATTTTCCTGCGGGTTGTATTCTTCGGTCCAGAGTTCGTACTTTTCCCAATAGCCGCCGAACTTATTCGTTAGCTTCTGACCGGAGACAGCCGAGCAAGCGATTATCAGCCAATCGCTTTCCAATGTTACTTTTTCCGAGGATAGAGTTTCATTAAGATTTATCGTAAAATTATACGAGCCGTGAAAGCGCGTCTGCACGGAAACGCGGTAGCTTGTATGTGTGGAGAACTTCTTGTAAAAACTAATCCAGATTCCCGACGGAAGAATATCATCCAACCGAAGAACCGTTCCCTGAGAAAAGAAGAATATCGCTTCCCGAATCAGAGGAGTTTCGACAAGCGCTTCTTTAATCCTTTGTAAATCGTCCGGCTCAATATTTTCCTCGTAAACCACAACGTCTTCCCAAGTATATTCGTCGCCGGTTTCCACGTCAACCGCAACGCGCTGGTTTGTTCCGAGCCACTTTCTAAATCCCAATCGGATTTTGTCCCTTGTTTTGCTCGCTTCTTCCGAAACCTCCTTTCTATCGGACTGAATTTTATACTGAACTAAAATTCTTCTGATTGTTCTGTAACTCGTGGGATGCAGCTCGACATACTTTTCGAGGAAAGAAAAGAGTGCGGGAATAGGCGTTCTGTCGAGTTCCTCTCCGGCAAAATCAACAAGCGTATTGTTAAGGAGTCTTTCAATTATTCCCAAAATATCTTTTGCTTTCCGCTCAATCAGCGCGCGCATAATCGCCGAATCCAAAATGTCGTAATCAATTTTGAAATATTTTTCCAAGAGCCAATCAAGTCTGTTATTTTCGCAAATGTGAATAGCGGTTTTCAGCAGTTCCCGTCTGATTGACTTATGCTTTGTCAACTGCGGACGCTTCGCCAAGTCTTTAACTATTTTGAATATCGGTAGCGTTGAATCGGAGCTTAAAAACTTAATGTAATTAGCGGCGCTCATCGCTTCCGATTCGTCCTCCGATTGAATCAGAAAAGCGGCGAGGTTTAATCCGTATAGAGATTTCTCTCCGCCAAGATGAAGTTTTTTTATTGTTTCTAAATCTTTAACATTGCTTTCAACCTTGCCGGCAACGGCATAAAAGCCGATATGCTTTTCCGGTTCTCTGTTCCGGTACCACTGAAAAATCGGCTCGCCGCAAAAATCGAAAAGCGCTTTATTCCCGACCCAGTAAATCGGATTTGTCAAAAACGGCTGCAAATCAATTTTCGGAGTTGTGATTTCATAAACAAAATCTCCTATCCGGAATTTCCCCTCGTCGAGTTTTTCCACAAGCAGTTCAACTTCTTCATCGGCAATTTTAATTCTGTTATTCTCAAAAAATATATCGTCGCTCAGTTTTCCTTTTTCGCGCAAGAACCAATTGGGCACGCGAACATTTACCGATTGATTTTTCAACTCGATAAACTGCTTAACATACATCTGCTTTATCACCGGCTCAAAATTCTTTTCAATTACGCGCCGTTTGTATGTCCCCTTGGGAGTAAGCTCGCCGAGTTCCGCCGAGAAAGGACGATCGATAATTCTGAAATCAATTATCCTTTCAAAAGGAGCGAGAAATTTATTTACCGTTACCACAACCGACGAAAAAATATCCCGCATCTCTTCTTCGTTGTAGTTCTTACTCAGCAAAGTTTCGGAATCGTAGTTGGGATAAATCAATACGGTGTTGAACAATTTGTGATCGCCGACGAGAAAAACTTGTTTTACAAAATCAAAATCCCGAAAAAGGTTTTCGATTTTCTGCGGAGCAATCGTTTCCCCTTTTATGTTTTTGTAAATCTCTTTTTTTCTGTCGATAATTTCGATGAAGCCGTTTTCATCCATCTTCATAATATCGCCGGTTGGCAGCCAACCGCCGGAATCAAAAGTATTTTCCTCGTTTTTAAAATAACCGATTGTAACGTACGCGCCGCGTATAAGCAATTCCCCGTCCTCGGCTAATTTCAGCTCGATTCCTGGAAGAGCTTTCCCGAGTGAATTTTCGTAGTACTCGCCTATCGGCGTCATCGTGATTCCGCCCGTCGCCTCGGTCATTCCGAATCCGCTCATAAGATTAACGCCGTACTTCTGGAAAAATATAAAAATATCCGGAGGCAAATATCCCGCCGCCGAAAGTCCGAACTTCAACGCGCCTCCCGTTACCTTTGAAATCGCCGCTTTAATCTCTTCATCGTCGTCAACGGCTATATCGACAAGCTCGTTTATCTGATCGTAAAGCTGAATCCACTTTTTCGGAATACTGATAAAGATAGTCGGCTTAACAAGATTCATATTTTCAATCATTGTCTCGACGGAAGGATTTTCCATAAAGGAATATTCGGCGCCCCAGAAAACGCTGCCCATCATTTCCAAGTATCTTCCGAAAGTATGGAACAGCGGCAGGTAGCTTAAATATCTGTCCTTATCGCCTATTTGCGGAATTGCCATAGCGCGCGCAAACCGCTTAAACACAATGTTCATATAGGAAAACTCAATTCCTTTCGGCTCGCCAGTTGTTCCCGAAGTGTACATAATCGTGGCAAGGGAATCTGCGCCGTAATCTTTTCCGGCGTAGAAATCTTTTTCAACATCATAGAGATTCGCGTAGGATAAAAATTCGTTAAATGTAATCACATCCTCATCGAGGGAACTACCGGAAAGAAAAACAATCCATTTTAAGTCGGGAAGTTTATGCTTAACCGATTTAACTTTTGCCAGCTGATTTTCATTTGCGACAAAAATCACTTTAGCTTCCGCTTGCTTAAGAATAAACTCGATATGTTCCGCAACCGCATTGCCGGGAATCATTATATTAACAATTCCGTTTGTCAGGCACGCCAAATCGAGCCAAGCCATATTCAAACTGTTTTCAAGCAGAAAAGCGACTTTTACATCCTCGTTAAACTCGGCAAGAAGAGTTTTAAGTGCAGCGGCGTATTTTTCAATATTTCTTTCGGTCTCTTTCCAAGAGTAAGGAGTAACTTTTTCCCCCTCCAAAATATTGAAGAGCGTTTTGTTTCCGTAGAAGTTACTCCGCTGATAGAAGAGTTCCTTAACGCGGAAATTACTTTTGCGAATCAACTCTTCAATAAGCTTGTCCCATTTTCTGTCGTTATAAATTTTTACTAAAAATTCCGAGCGACGGAAAACATCAAGATAAAGGTGAATTGTTTTGCGAACCGAATTACCGGATTCTCCGGCATTCAGAAAAAAGACGCCAAGATTAAAGTAATCTTCCGGCTCAATTAGGTCGGCGAATTTTTCGGCAAAGCCGTTTTTAATTATAAGCGAAAATAATTTTTCATAATCTTCGAATCCGACGGTTTCTTTATTATCCGCATCCTTAAAAAACTCCTCCGAAATTTTATTAACCAGTTCTTTTACGGATTCGTCATTGTAGGAAGCAATACCTGCGGAGAGGGACTCCAAAATCTGACTATTATTCATAATTCTCCTCGAAAAAAATATAATCTATTTTAAAACTACAAACTTCCCGAGCAAAGCCCAAACGGTAATTAGGAGCGGATTATAGAAAGATTTGTATAACCTAACCTGGACAAGCCGGAAACAAAAAGGGAGATAAGCTGAAAAGAATCATCTCTGAAAGGATTTTACTAATGAATGTCGGCGGGGTAAATCCCAACAAAAGGACGTCAAGACAAGTTCGGAGGTTTTTCACTTCAAAGTTCTTAATAGAAACCTTTGTATAACCCCGTAATGTGTCATTCTGATCCCCGACAAAGTCGGGGAGAAGAATCTCAAAATCTGTAAATATACCAAATTTAGAGATATTTCGGCGACTTTAAGAATGCCAATATTAGTAAAATTAGATTTTAACTTTTACTCCGCCGGGGCGGATTACGTATCGTGTCAACATATCTAAGAGGTTGTTCATAACATTATCCCAAAGAGAAGTAACTCCGTAGGAGTGTTACCTTTGTAATAAATAAAGCGCGCCATTATCTATTAGCTCCGTAGGAGCGGCACTTCAATGCTTACGAGATAATCATTGTATTTTATATATCGCTCCTACGGAGCTTTTGATTGGAGATTAATTGTTTATTACAAAGATTTTGCTCCTACGGAGCAAGTACGAAATCATATCGTCTATGTAATTATAAGAAAGTTTTGCATAATTCAACCCGGACAAGCCGGGAACAAAGTTAGAAAAAGTTGGACAAAAAAATAATCTCTGAAATCCTTATTAACAAGGGACTTTAGAGTATTTGGGAAAATATTCTGCCACAAATAACACGAAATTTACTAATAAGGTACTTATTTTTATATGTTATTCCGAATGAAGCGAAGCGAAATCCTCCGCCAAGGCGGAACGGCGGAAGAATCTCATAACCGGTAATTATACCGAATTTAGAGATATTTCGGACAGCTTACACCTTCGCCCCCAACAAAAAGCAGTCGGGATAAACTTGGCGAACTCAATATGGCAAATTTAGGTTATGCAAATGTCTCTTATAGAGATATTTGCATAGGAAACAATAGTTTAAAAGGAATAACTAAATCGGTTATTTTTCTTCGTCGGATTTATCCTCGGCGGCGTTTACAATCGGGACGGTAAAAACAAATTCAGTCCCCACATTCTTCTCGCTCTCAACCGATATTGTGCCGCCGTTTAATTCAACGGCTTCTTTTACAAGCACAAGTCCCAAACTCGTCCCTTTTTCCCCCATCGTGCCGATACCCGACTCCTTATTGACGTCCCAAACTTTCTTCAACTGTTCGTCGGTCATTCCAAGTCCCGTATCTGCAACTATCACAATCGCCATACCGCTTTCTCTGTCAATGTGAGTTGAAACAATTATTTTACCGCCGGGACTGGTAAATTTAATGCTGTTGTTGAAAAGATTTCTAACGGCAGTGGAAAACAAATCCTTATCGCAATAACAAACCGGCTTTCCTTCGAACTGTAGTTTAATATCAATATTTTTAGCCTGCGCCGATTGCGTAAAATAAGAAGTTACCTTAAAAAGCAGAGTATTCAAATCATATTTATCTTTATGAACTTTCAGTTTGCCGGACTGAGAACGCGCCCAAGTTAAAATATTTTCGACCATATTTAGCAATTTTTGGGACGAGCTTCTCATGTTTGCGAACGCTTCCCGAAGATCTTCTTTTTCAAAATTATCAAAATCGGAAAGTACCAAATCGGAATATCCCAAAATGGAAGTAAAGGGATTTTTCAAATCGTGAGCCACAATACTGAACAATTTATTCTTCTCGTTTAGCGCGGCTTCAAGCTCTTTTTCCTTCTGTTTTCTTTTACGATACTCGATGTAAACCATAATAAACAAAAATACAATGACAATCCCGATAATTAATCCGGTGATAATTATCGCCTTTGACCTCTGTAACGCGTTCGTGAGATATAAGTTCTTTTTCAAAATTTCTTGCGATTCGATAAATTTCTCAAGCTCTTCGGCTCTCGTTTTCATCTCGTTGTTTGAAATTTCCTTCTGCAGATTGACAAATTTAATTGCGTAATCGGAAACTTTGCTCAAATCGTAGTTTTTATAAATAAGAATAAGATTTTTATAAACCTTTAGTAAACCTTCTTTGTAATCAATCTCTTCAGCCTGCCGCTCCGCTTTCTTCTCATATTCCAACGCTTTCGGATATTTTCCCAACGCATTATAAATAACTCCCAAGCCGTTGTAATTAAGCACAATCCCGATTTTATACGAAAGTTTTTTGAAAATTTTCAGGGATTTAAGTCGGTACGCCAAAGCTTCGCCATATCTGTACTGAAAATAAGCAATCCCTCCAAGTCCTCCGTATGACGCGCCTATCCCTTTCATATCGCCGAACTTTTGATACTTCCTCAAAGTTAAATAGTACAGACTTTGAGCTTTATCATATAATCCCTCTTTGTAATAAAGGTCGGCAAGCAACGATTGGGCGACGGTAACCCCGAATTTATCATTAAGATGCTGCCTTATCTGCATAGCTTCAATCAAATACTTTTCGGCTTTATTATAAACGCCCAAAATTGTAAACCACAAACCGGCTTGAATGTCGCAGTACGCCATTCCTCTCAAATTGTTTATCTTCTTAAAAATCTTCTTAGCGTAAAAAACATTTTCCAACGCCAAAAAATAGCGGTGTTTGTAGCCGTTATAACCGCCGATGTTATTATAAGCGTAAGCAAGCTGAGTTGAATCATTTGCAATTTGTGCGTACTTCAAAGCTTTATTGTAGAAAACAATCGAGGAATCATATTTACTGATATTACGATAAATTACTCCGAGGAAGCTGTTTGCTTCGGCGAGTTTGGAAAAATCCTTTTTCTCTTTCGCCAGTTTTATAGCGGCTTTTCCATACTTGAGAGCTAGGAAAGAATTCTTTGTTCTTAACTTCCATGTATTTTTTAATAAAATGTTAAGCTGTTCTTTTTTTGGTAATTTTTTTAATGATTGAAGAAGCGAATCATTTTGGGACGGAAAAACGATTTGCGAATTTAAAAACGCAAAAAATAACACTATTATTAAAAATACTCTCAATGATATCTGCTTAGTGAATTCAAGTTAGATGTTAATTTATAAAATATTTTTATAAATTCAAAAAGGATTGAAAAAATACAGCGATTCAGGGAGAAAAAAGATGTATCTAATTAACAAGCATAAAATCTTAGTATTTACGGCATTTTTAATGTCTGAACCTTGTATCCTAACTTTTATCTATCTCAATATTGTGTTTCTGACTTGATATGCCTATTCGTTCCCAAGCTTCGTTTATCTTTTTCGTTCTGCCTCTCGACTATAGGGAATCTTTGCATAACTCAACCCGGACAAACCGGAACCAAAATTAGAAAAAGTCGGACAAAAAAAACAATCTCTGAAACCCTTATAAACAAGGGACTTTAGAGTACTTGGAAAAATATTCTGCCACAAATAACACGAATTTTACTGGTAAGCGCTTAAATTTGTTGTATTGAGTTCGCCAAGTTTACCACGAATGTTTTTCGTTGTGGGGCAATCTCACCAAAAAACAGATTGTAGCTGAATGTTCATCTACGGTTTAACCGCTTAGACTAACTAATGAACAATAATCTTAGAATAAAAAAAAGCGGTTGAAGAAAATTCTCCAACCGCTAAAGTAAAAAATAACTTTTTAGAAATTATTTACGCTTTCGGACCAATCATATTTTCGGGACGAACAGCTTTATCAAATTCCTCTTCGGTTAACAATCCCAAAGCAACAGCCGCTTCTTTCAAAGTAGTATTTTCCGCGTGAGCTTTCTTTGCAATCTTAGCAGCGTTATCGTAACCGAGCACAGGATTAAGCGCGGTAACAAGCATTAAGGAATTGTGTAAGAAATAATCAATCTTTTCTTTGTTCGGCGTAATTCCGACAACCGCATTTCTGCTGAAGCTTTCCGAAGCGTCGGCTAATAATTTAATTGACTGAAGTAAATTAAAAATCATAACCGGTTTAAAAACATTCAGCTCAAAGTTTCCGCTGGCTCCCGCAAAGTTAATTGCAGCGTCGTTTCCCATTACCTGGACGCAAACCATAGTCATTGCTTCCGATTGAGTCGGATTTACTTTGCCGGGCATAATCGAACTTCCGGGTTCATTTGCCGGAAGTGAAATTTCACCTATTCCGCAGCGCGGACCGGATGCCAGCCATCTTACGTCATTTGCTATTTTCATTAATGATGCGGCTAAAGTTTTCATAACTCCGCTAGCTTCAACAACGGCGTCGTGAGCTGCAAGAGCTTCAAATTTATTCGGAGCCGTTTCAAATTCAAGTCCCGTTATTTCAGAGATTTTTTTAGCGGCAAGCACTGCAAAATCGGGATGTGTGTTTAGTCCGGTTCCTACTGCGGTTCCGCCGAGAGCTAATTGCCGTAAACGAGGCAAAACGCCGTTTATTCTGTCCAGTCCGTTAGTCAACTGCTGAACATAGCCTGAAAATTCCTGTCCGAGCGTCAATGGCACTGCATCCATCAAGTGAGTTCTTCCGATTTTGACTATATCCTTAAACTCTTCGGATTTTGCAGCGAGAGCGTCGCGCAGCTCGGTAACGGCCGGAATCAATCTGTGAGTAATCTGCTCAACTGCGGAAATATGCATTGCCGTTGGGAAAGTATCGTTTGATGATTGCGCTTTATTAACATCGTCATTCGGATGGATTGGTTTTTTGCTTCCCATTTCACCGCCGGCGATTTCAATCGCTCGGTTTGAAATAACTTCATTTGTGTTCATATTGGTTTGGGTTCCGCTCCCGGTCTGCCAAACGACGAGAGGAAAATGCTCGTCCAATTTCCCTTCAATTACTTCGTCAGCCGCTTGTTTAATTAGCTCCGCTTTTTCTTTCGGTAATGTTCCTAATTCCTCATTTGCCATAGCAGCCGCTTTTTTCAGAATACCAAGCGCGCGGATTAATTCGCGGGGCATTCTTTCGCCGCCGATTTTAAAATTCATTAATGATCTTGCGGTTTGTGCGCCGTAATACTTGTCAGCCGGGACTTTAACTTCTCCCATTGTGTCTCTTTCAATTCTATATTCCATTTTTTACCTCACTTATTATTTTAAATAGGTTATGAAAAATTATGACTAATTTGTCTTAATTTCAATTACCTGTGAATTAAAGATGAAGAATATTTCATCTTTTTTAGATCTTAATAGAAATTCATTTACCGGAACGATAAAAAATTAAACTAAAAAAACTTTGCATTACCCAACTTGGACAAGCCGGGACCAAAAAGGGGAATAAGCTGAAAAGAATAATCTCTGAAACCCTTATTAACAAGGGATTTTAGAGTATGTGGGAAAATATTTCGCCAAAAATAGCGCTGATTTTACTGGTAAGCGCCTAATGACAATTTTGGGATTAATCTTTTTTAGAACAAGTTAAAAGAGAAGCGCATTTACGCATAACTTATAACTGACAGCTGTCGGCTGTTTCCTGTTTAACTTACGCCGACAGCCCTTAGCAGATTAACCGCAATAACGGCGAGAATATAAGCGCCTCCGGAATAAATGGCAAACTGTAAAAGGGGAATTCTCCAGCTTCCGGTTTCTTTCCGTGAGATTGCCATTGTAGAAATACATTGCAGAGCGATAATAAAAAATATTATCAGTCCGATGACAGTAGAGGTTGTAAACAAAGGCTTTCCGTCTTCGGCGACTGCGTTTTTCATCGATTTAAGAATCGAACGCTGGATTGAATAATCGTCTTTACTCTCGGTGATTTTAAACATCAGCGCAAGCGAGCTTACAAATACCTCGCGGGCGGCAAATGTAGTAAGTACAGCCACGCCTACGCGCCAGTCAAGTCCTAACGGAACCATTGCCGGTTCGATAATTTTCCCAAGCTCTGCGGCGTAGGAGCCGTTGATTCGGGCGACCTGAGTTTGAGCTTCCACCTGTGCGGGAGTTAAATTTGCGGTATCAATTTTCGGGTTGTAATTCGGAAAAAAAGTTAAAACCCAAAGTATAATTGAAAAAGTAAGGATGATTAATCCCGCGCTTCTAACATATGTTTTAGTACTCGTCCAAGTGTTTTTCCAAACCACGCTCAGCTTAGGCATTTTGTATGTTGGAAGCTCAAGGATGAAGGATGATTTATCTTCGGCTTTGATTATTCCTCTAACTTTATTAATTATTCCTGCGGCGATAATTGTAATTGTTATGCTGGAAATATAGATTGCCGCAAGAATAGCTCCGCTTAAAAGGGCATGTCCCGCCGGAACGAGAAAAGCGATCAGCAACGCATAAACGGGAAGACGCGCGCTACAACTAATCAGCGGAATAATAAAAATTGTAAGAAGCCGTTCC
>JALWEC010000232.1 GCA_027036655.1 Melioribacteraceae bacterium | reverse complement strand
ATGCTAAATTGCACCCACAGTCCGCCATGGTGGACTGTGGATGCAAATAGAACGAGCAAGATTTTCTTACATGGTTTTTTGTCTAAAATTAACAGCTTGGCAGTTAGTTAACTTGTTGTTCTTTAATAACTTAAGTCAACTTTTTCCTAATGGTAGTCATTAGAAATTTTTGGTCTAATGACAATTTTGGGATAATTTTAGAAAACTCCGAGCCCCCTACAAATAAAGAACTTCAGAGTATTTGGGAAAATATTACACAAAAAATACTAATTTTCTGATGAGGTACTTTTAAGTAAGTTTGGAACGTTTTATAAAATAATTCAGAAGAGCCTTATCGAAAGGCTGGTCGGTTGTTATCAAAGAATACTCAACGCCGAAATTAAGACACTCCGTTTTAATTTCATTAATAAAATTTTGGACGGATTTCCTATACTCACCGCGGATTTGATAAGGCTCGGTAATTAATTCGGCTCCGTTTTCCATATCAATAAAATGGGACTCTTCTCCCACGTCGAGATTAATTTCAGTCGGGTCCAAAAGATGAAAAAGAATCACTTCATTCTTATTGTACTTAAACTCTTTAATCGCTTTTAGCATCTTATCTTTGTCGTCGAAAAAATCGGAGATAAGAATAATCAGACTTCTCCTTTTAATCTTTTCCGCAATTTTTCCCAAACTTGAGGAAATATTCGTATCTTCACCCGTTTTCTGATTCTCGATTGCCGTGAGCATTTTAATCAAATAAGCGCGGGAAGTTTTAGGGGGAAAGGAGTTTTCGATTCTATCCGAGAAAAAAGTTAGACCAACCGCATCGTGCTGTGAAATTATTAAATATAGAAGGGAAGCCGAAAGAAGTTTAGCATATTCAAACTTAGATATTCTTCCGCCGTAGGAAAAATTCATAGACGCGCTTACATCGCAGATAATATGGGAAATCAGGTTGGTTTCTTCTTCATATTTCTTGATGAAATATTTCTCTGTTTTCCCGTAAAGTTTCCAATCGATGTGTTTGATAGGCGCTCCCGGAAAATATGCTCTGTGCTCGCTGAACTCAACGCTGAAACCGTGGTAAGGACTTTTGTGCATGCCGATTAAAAAGCCCTCGACTAATAGTTTGGCTTTAAGTTCTAACGAATCTAATGTGGAGATTACTTCAGGTTTAAGGTAATCTGAGACGCTATCTTTTTTTGAGTTCATTCGGCGCGAGATTCTTTTCGATTATCTTTTCCGGCGGTACGCCTAAGTTCTGAATTTCCTTTTTCGCCGATTCAACCATAGGATTATCCGGATACATCTTGATGAATTTATTGTAAGTTGCCCGCGCGGCGGTTAAATCATTCAGCTCGTTTGCTTCGATAAATCCGGCAAGAAAAAGCGCTTTGGGAGCTTCTTCTGCCTGCGGATCAATCTTGTTGGCGCGTTTGTAATATTCCACTGCAATCTTAAGCGATTCATCATTAGAAATAGATTTAATTGCATGCGCGTGATAAACTTTGGCAATTTCAAGCGCCGCTTTAAAAGCGGTTTCCTTATCGGGATTCGTAGAGAGAATTTCCTTGAGATTACTGACCGCTTCGGGAAATTCCTGGCGGGAAAGATGCTGACGGGCTTCTTTAAAAACATCTTTGTTGCTATGTGACGAACATCCGAACATTAATATAATCGCTACAAACGATAAAACCTTTTTCAAATTAAACCTCGTTTTTTTCTATAAGATATGAGAAAACAAAATATCCGTAGATAAAAATTACTCAACTGCGGACTCTGTAATTTCGACAAATGTTCTCGATGCGTTAACTTTAGCGGTAACGCCTATCGGGAGAGTGAAATTCTTTTTAACGTGTCCGTGACTAACATTGTAAATCAAAGGAATTCCCATATTCTCGAAATAATCAAGAATAACCATATTCAGAGTTCTTTCGTCTCTTTCTCCCGCTTTCTGGAAACAATTTACGAAACGTCCTAAAATTATTCCGTTAACTTTTTTATAAACGTTAAGTAATTTCAAATGATTAAGCATTCTATCGACGCGGTAAGGTTCTTCGTTAATTTCTTCAAGAAGAAGAATTGAATCTTTAAAATCAGGGAAATAAGGCGTGCCGGCAAGAGAAGTTAAAATCGAAAGATTTCCGCCGATAATTCTTCCCTCGCCTCTTCCTTTGGATAATTTGTAAAATTTTTCGCCGTCGGGATTTAAGATTTTACCGATTTTTTTCTTATTAGATACTATTTTCCAAAACCATTCTTCAGTGTAAGGGTCAATATTATCTCCAAAATCCGTTGCCGCCATTGGACCTTCAAAAGTAATTAAACCTGTTTTCTTGAAGATAGCGATATTCAAAGCGGTTAAGTCGCTGTAGCCGACAAATATTTTAGGATTTCGTCTAATCAAGCCGAAATCAAGTTTATCTAACAATCGCGGCGAACCGAATCCGCCTCTAATTGAGATTACCGCCTTTACGCTTTTATCTTTAAACATGTCGTGAATGTCCTTAACACGCTCTTCGTCTGTTCCGGCCAAATAGCCATATTTACGTCCGACATTATGACCGATTTTTACTCCATATCCCAAATCTTCAAAATATTTAACAGCTTTTTCAACTTTAGATAAATCGTCGGGAGTAGATGCGGGAGAGATTAATCCGACAACATCCCCTTTTTCAAGTTTCTTTGGTTTAATAATCTTCATATATCCTTTCTACCTTAAATATTTAGAACAAATTTACTAAAAGATATTTCCTAATTCAATGATTTCAAGCACTATTTAATTCGGTTTTCTAAAATTTTGAATCATTATTAATATTTATTGTAATTTAAATTATTACAATAAAATTTCAGTTCCCAGATATAGAAAATAGACAGCTAATCCTATTAAGAAAACCGAGAAGACTTTCAATGAGATATTCAGATACTTGGGATTAATCGCTTTCCTGTGTTTTCTGATTAACCCACCGAAAAGGAAAAACCACAAATATCCTCCCACGCTGATTCCGGCGGCGTAAGCAATACTCAGAATTGTCGCTTCGTAAGGTGTGATATTCACTTCCTGATTTATATTATTATTTTGCGTATAAGTTGAATCTGAGAAAATTGCCTGCTTTTTAAGTTCCGGAACTCTCTCCTCTGTAATTTTAGAAATTTCAACCGCATTTTCATGGACAATTTTTTCCATTCCGCCGGTATTTAATCCTAAAGAAGCTGCAAAGGAAAGAATTAAAAATGAAGATGTGAGCCAACCGAAAAATATTGTTGGATTTGTTATGTTAATCAACATTCCGGCGCGCATTCCTCCCTTTTCATTGTCATTATCTGACTTATCATACCGCATAGATTCGATGGAAATATGAGATTTGAAAATTTTTCTCGCCACGTAAAAAAGTAAAATTCCTCCAAGAAGGAAGAGATAGGGAATAAACGGCTGATAATATTTGATTAGAGCGGTAATGCCGAACATCGCAAGAAAAACATAAAGAAATTCAATCAAAGATGCGCCCAACGCAACTCGATTGGCAAAACGCGCGCGGTTTTTCAAAGAATTGGTTACAACAAGTACGGCAATCGGTCCGGCAACGGGTATTGAAAAAATAAACCCCGCTACAAGTCCGATAACGAGTAGATTTATAAGGCTGCTAATCATGGTAGATAATGATTAGCTTTCACGCGTGTAATATTGCGTGAAAGCTAAAATCAAATATTATTTCTCCGCCAATTTAACAAGCATGTTTTTCAGCAGATCATAGAATTTCA
>JALWEC010000231.1 GCA_027036655.1 Melioribacteraceae bacterium | reverse complement strand
CCCGCCTAAATATCTCAGAAAACTCTAAAAGAAGAATTCGCCACAGCGGAAGAATTTCCGAACACTCTCTGTTGCAAATATATATTTAGAGATTCTTTGTCTCCGGCTGAACGGAAGAACGACAAATAAAGATTTAGTTAAAACAATACGGTTATTTTTCTACTTTATTAAATAACGCTTTAATGCATTCCTTTCGGAAGCAAAAACCGGGAGTAGTTTTCATGTAGTCGATATACTCCTTCCCGAATTTTTTAATTGCTTCCGGTTCTTCCATTAATTTTATCATGATAATCATGAAGAGCGCTTCAAAGGGAGCGACAAACAAAATGAATGTGGGAGAGCCGAGAATAAATGCAAATGATAACGGAAAAAAGAGAAGTCCCAAATGCATCGGGTGGCGCATGTATCGATAAACTCCTTTCTTTACCAGCACATTTGTTTCCATTCGTATTACTTCTCCTTTCCTTCCGTATTTCGCCAAAGTTCTTCCGGTGTTACGGCTTATTGTCATTACCGATTTTATTAATGCAATCCCGATAAAAAAACTTGCAACATGCCAAATAATGTTGGAGAAAAGAGAGGGGAAATAAATCAAATCGGTGTAAACCGAAACAATACCGCCGCCTACGATCATTAAAATCCAAACCACAATTCTGAAAAACATAATTTTTTAGTTTTATTATTATAAATTTTATTAAGTTAAATTAACATAAAAAATTAACATTAGGATAAAAATTATGAAACGCCATGAAGCTATTATTCCTCTTTCACACGACCACCATCAAGCGTTAAGATTTGCCACCGCAATGAAAAAAAACGCTTCTCCGACAAAGAGAGCGCTGCAATCTTTGGATGAAAAATTAGCTGACGCAAAGCGGACTTACGAAATCGAACTGGTTCCCCATTTTGCGCATGAAGAGGAAGTTTTGTTTCCCGTCGCTCGGGGGTATTCGGCAGAACTTGATAAAATGCTTGACGATATAATTGAGGAACATCGTATTATCCGTGAAGCATTTGAAAATATTGAGGATGGTAATCTTGAAGATAATCTGGACAGGATTGGGAGTCTTGTGGAAAAACATGTTCGCACTGAAGAGCGTAGCTTATTTGAAAAGATTCAGGAGGTTGTCCCGGATGAGAAATTAAAGGAAATTGTAGGTAAAATCTTTCCGGTTAAGGATAGTTGTGATATTTGATTGAAGGCTTTGCATAACCTAGTAATATATTATTCTGAATTAAGCGAAGCGGGATCCTCCGCCAAGGCGGAACGGCGGAAGAATCTCAGAACTGTCAATTAAACTGAATTTAAGATATTTCGTACGGCTTACAACTTCGCCCCCGACAAAAAGCAATTGGGGCAAGCTTGGCGAACTCAATATGACAATTTTAGGTTTTGCAAAGGTTCATAATTTTTATAATATTTTCATACAAAAATTTTACAAATTTATTATTTTGATTTCTATTAATTAATTATTTTATGTTCACAATTAAAAGGTGTAAATATGCTTTCCAAAAAGTTATTAAACATTTTTGTTATGGCTGTTTTCCTGTTTATTTCGTCCTCTTCATTGTTAGCGCAGCATAAGTATGTCGGTGCAAAAAAATGCGGGATGTGCCACAGAAGCGCTAAAATAGGGAAACAGTACAAAATCTGGAAGAAAACCGCTCATGCCAATGCATTCAAAACTTTACAGACAAAAAAAGCTGATGAAGTCGCTAAGAAAGCGGGTTTCAAAACCAAAGCGGCTGAAACTCCCAAATGCTTAAAATGCCATGTTACGGCATACGGCGTCGATAAATCTTTGCTTAAACATTCATTCAAACCGAAAGATGGAGTTCAGTGCGAGTCCTGCCACGGAGCCGGAAGCGACTATGCCAAAATGAGCGTTATGAAAAGTACGTCCAAATCAATTGCCAAAGGATTGAAGATTTATGATCACGATAAAGCTAAGATTAAAGCTATGTGCGTTACCTGCCACAACTCTGAAAATCCGACATTCAAAGGTTTCGATTTTGAAAAATCTTGGGCGAAAATCAAGCATTATATTCCTAAGAAAAAATAATCACTTAACAGGATAAAAAAATGGAATTACCAAAATCATTTAATAACAAAACTACAAAATGGGGAATTTACCTTTCCGTAATTGCTTTTATTGTTATTTTGGGATTGCTTATTTTCGCGGGAAATATTGACGAATGGAGCGTTGCAGGAATTCTTTCGTTCGTCGGTTTGGTTATCGTTTGGATAATCGGACTGATTATGATTCCGCTGGGAATGAGCAAAACGGAAAAGAAAAGTTCTCCCGATGGGAAATCTTCCATCCTTAATTTGACTAATCCTAAATACCGTAATGCGTTTTATGTTTTCGGACTGGTTTTTATTGTATTTTTGTTGGTAACTACAGCCGGCGCATATAAATCGTATCACTACATGGAATCGGTAAAGTTTTGCGGAACCACATGCCACGTTACGATGGAGCCGGAATACACCGCGCACGCTAAAATGGCTCATGCCGATGCCAAGTGCGCCGATTGCCATATCGGAGAAGGGGTAACGGGATTTCTCGCTTCCAAGGTTGAAGCATCAAAAGAGTTAATCGCAATTGTTACCGGAACCGTTCCTCATCCGATTTATGCTAACGAAGGAATCCACGAAGTAGCGAAAGAAGCTTGCGAGCATTGTCATTGGTCGCAAAAATTCCAGCCGAACAGAGAACTTAAGCATATTCATTTTCTCCGTGACGAAGATAACACCGAATGGGACATCGACATGACGATGCACCTTGCCGCCGGAACGGAGCCTCTCGGTCTGCAGAAAGGCATTCACTGGCACATGGACAAGGATGTTAAGATTGAGTATGTAGCAACAGATAAGGACAATCAGGTTATTCCATGGGTAAAATATACTAATCTTAAAACCGGCAAAGTTACTATTTTTGAAAGCGACGACGAACCTTTGGAAAAAGCTGCGTTCGATACTTTGACAGTTACCCAAATGTCCTGCCTTGATTGCCACAGTCGTCCCGCGCACGATTTTAAGCCTGCCGAAGAGTTTATCAACAGCAGATTTGTAACCGGCGCAATTTCAAAAGATCTTCCCGAGTTTAAATCCGCCGCAATGGCAGCATGTGTCGAGGAGTACGGAACGGCAGATTCGGCAAGAATGATGATACCGAAAAAAATCACATCGTTTTACGAGGAGAATTATCCGGAAGTTTTGAAAGATAAGAAGGATGAACTGAATAAATCGATTGCTGCGGTTCTTGACGGATTTACCAAAAACGTTTTTCCGGATATGAAAGTTCGATGGGACAAGTACTACAACAATTTGGGACACATGAAAAGCAACGGTTGTTTCCGCTGTCATGATAACCATCATGTAGCAAAGAACGACGAAGTAATTCCGAAAACTTGCACTACTTGCCACACTTTTAACGCTCAGGGAACTCCCGGCGAAATGCAATTTGCAACCGCCGGACAACTTATGGAATTCAAACATCCCGGCGAAGATGTTGAACCGGAAGATTGGCAGGAAGGATTATGCTCCGATTGTCATGCCGGAGTAGGTCCGTAAATTTTAAGATTTCCGCTTTTTATGAAGAGTTGAAAATTTGATTGTTTTGAATAGAACCCGTGAAAAAGTTAGCGGGTTCTTTTTTTGTAAATTTATTGTTGCTGACGATTTACTAAACCTCCGAAGTTTTTAAAACTTCGGAGGTTTTTTTATAAGCAGAATGATTTACTGTTTTGATTCAAAATGTGTTTTGGTTATTAGTGTA
>JALWEC010000230.1 GCA_027036655.1 Melioribacteraceae bacterium | reverse complement strand
GGCATATCCCCGATTATTGTAATTCCTTTTTCATTGGCGTATTTTCTTAAGGCGCTCCACTCGTCGAAAAAAGTAAACTGAACAAACTTCTGATAATTTATTAAATCGGAAAGTTTTTCCTTCCACTCATCCAATTTAGATGCTTCACGGAACGCTATCGATTTATCCCACTTTGTCCATAATACGCCTCCGTGATATTCCTTACTCGCCATAAAAAGAGCATAGTCTTCAAGCCAGAAAGAATTCTCGGAGCAAAATTTTTCATACTCGGTTTTATCCGAAGAATCCGCTTGCTTATAATTTGCGTAAGCTTTTTTCAGAAGCTCCGTTTTATAATTAATCAATTTTCCGAATTCAATATTGTGAGGTTCAAATTCCGGGATTTGAGATAAATCCGTATCGGAGAGTAATCCTTTTTCTTTCAGCAAGTCCGGACTAATAAGCAGCGGATTGCCTGCAAAAGCCGAAAAACTTTGATATGGCGAATCGCCAAAACCGGTAGGACCTAAAGGAAAAACCTGCCAAAGTTTCTGTCCCGCTTTTTCCATGAAGTCAACAAACCTATAAGCATTTTCACCTAAATCTCCGATGCCGTATTTTCCAGGAAGCGAAGTCGGATGAAGTAAAATTCCCGCTGATCTTTTATATTCCATAACTTTCCTTTATTAGTTCCAACAATCTAAAATAATCAGAAGTGAAATTAAAAAAATATTCCAACTTTTTTACAAATTTATTTTGTGAAATAGAGCAATCTAACTCATTCTTTTATATTGAGTTGTTACCCCTTTTAATAAATAAATTGATTTATAGTTTAATTTAAATTTAAATATTTCGTTTGATTTTCTCTCCTGAATTCAATAATTTGCAAGCCATTTTCCACTTGTTGAAACGCTCTTTTCCAGTGAAAAATCATTAATTATAAATTTTAATTCAGCGGGTTTTAGCCCGAAGTTTTTAACTCTAAAATTTGGGATAGCTATGAAAATAAAGCGACTATTTACCAAAGCCGGCGAATCCCCTTTAGCCGGAATCAACTTTGTCAAGCGGACTTCCGAGATTAAAAATCCCGATGGGACGCTTGTATTCAGGATGGACGATGTGCTCGTTCCCGACTCATGGTCGCAGGTTGCGACGGACATCATTGCACAAAAATACTTTAGAAAAGCCGGAGTTCCCCGCTTACTGAAAAAAGTAAAAGAAAAAGGCGTCCCGCAATGGCTGCAGCGTTCTGTGCCCGATACAGACTTACTAAACGAACTGCCGGAAAAGGAAAGATATTCTTCGGAAAACGACAGTAAACAGGTCTTTCACAGATTAGTCGGAACGTGGACTTACTGGGGATGGAAAGCAAATTATTTTGATTCGGAGGAGGATGCAAAAGCTTTTTACGATGAGATGACATATCTTATCGCTACACAAAAATCTGCACCTAACAGTCCGCAATGGTTCAATACAGGTTTACATTGGGCATACGGAATAACCGGGCCCTCGCAAGGACATTATTATGTCGATTTCCAAACAGGTCAACTAACCGAATCTTTTGATTCCTACACACACCCTCAGCCGCATGCATGCTTCATACAAGGGGTAAAAGACGATTTGGTAAACGAAGGCGGCATCATGGATTTATGGACCCGCGAAGCCAGGTTATTTAAATACGGCTCGGGAACAGGCACAAATTTTTCCGAACTAAGAGGAGTGGGAGAACCTTTAAGCGGCGGCGGTAAATCTTCGGGATTAATGTCCTTCCTTAAAATAGGCGACCGCGCGGCAGGTTCAATTAAATCGGGCGGAACAACCAGACGCGCCGCTAAAATGGTTACGCTTGACGTTGATCACCCCGATATTGAAGAATATGTAAATTGGAAAGTTGTAGAAGAACAAAAGGTTGCCGCGCTCGTTGCCGGTTCGAAGCTCGCAAATTATCACCTTAATAAAATAATGAAAGCGTGCTATGACGAACACCCCGAGAACGACAGATTTAACAAAAAGACAAACAAAAACTTAAAGCTGGCAATTGCGGAAGCCAAAAAAGCGCAAATTCCTCAGAATTACATTGAGCGCGTAATCGAGCTTGCCAAACAAGGTTTTAAATCGATTGAATTCCCTGAATACGATACCGATTGGACTTCGGAAGCTTACCTAACGGTTTCGGGACAAAATTCCAACAACTCCGTAAGAGTTACAAACGAATTTATGACTGCGGTTTTGAATGACGAGGATTGGAATTTATACTGGAGAACCGAAAAGAAAAAAGCGCAGAAAGAAGGAAGAGCGCCCGAGCCGTGCAAAACAATCAAAGCGCGAGATTTGTGGGAACAAATCGGTTATGCCGCTTGGTCTTCGGCTGACCCGGGAATGCAGTATCATTCGACAATTAACGAATGGCACACATGCCCCAACAGCGGAGCAATCAATGCCTCTAACCCCTGTTCGGAATATATGTTCCTTGACGATACCGCTTGTAATTTGGCTTCGCTCAACTTGGTTAAGTTCTATGACGAAAAGAAGAAGAAATTCCTAATCAAAGAATTTAAACACACAACGCGCCTTTGGACTATTGTTCTTGAAATAAGCGTTTTGATGGCGCAGTTCCCAAGTAAAGAAATGGCGCAGAGAAGTTACGACTTCAGAACGCTCGGACTCGGCTACGCCAATATCGGCGCATTGCTGATGCGTTTGGGAATTCCTTACGACAGTAAAGAAGCGCAGGCAATTACCGGCGCGGTAAGCGCGATTATGCACATGACCGCTTACGCGACTTCGGCTGAAATGGCAAAAGAATTCGGTCCGTTCAATAAATACGAAGAAAACAAAGAAGCAATGTTGCGCGTATTAAGAAACCACAAACGCGCCGCTCATAACGTCCCGAAAGAAGAATATGAAAATCTTACGGTTACGCCGATGGGAATCGACCCGCGCTATTGTCCTTCCGATTTGCTTGAAGCCGCCCGCGAAGTAGCCGACCAAGCGGTTGCGCTCGGAGAAAAACATGGTTACAGAAACGCTCAAGTTACGGCTATTGCTCCCACCGGCACAATAGGTTTGGTTATGGATTGCGACACAACCGGAATCGAACCGGACTTTGCCTTGGTTAAATTTAAGAAATTAGCCGGCGGCGGATATTTCAAAATCATCAATCAGTCAATTCCTCCCGCGCTTGAAAAGCTCGGCTACAACAAAGACCAGATAAATGAAATCGTTAAATACGCCAAAGGCGCCGGAACTCTTGAAGGCTGTCCTCACATCAATAAGGAAACGCTTAAAACCAAGGGCTTCACGGAAGAAATATTAACAAAAATTGAAGGGATGCTTCCATCGGTATTTGATTTGAATTTTGCGTTTAACAAATTCGGCATCGGAGAAGATTTCCTTAGAGATACGCTAAAAGTCCCCGCCGAAAAATTAAACAGTTACAATTTTAACCTGCTCGAGTGGCTCGGTTTTACAAAAGAAGAAATCGCTTCCGCAAACGATTACGTCTGCGGAACAATGACTGTTGAAGGCGCGCCTTTCCTTAAAGCGGAAGATTATCCCGTTTTCGACTGCGCGAACAAGTGCGGAAAGAAAGGGACAAGATTCATCAGACCGGAAGGACATATCAATATGATGGCTGCTGCGCAACCGTTCGTTTCGGGCGCGATATCCAAAACCGTGAACTTCCCGCACGAAGCCACCATCGAGGATATTAAAAACGCTTACATCAATTCGTGGAAACTCGGACTTAAAGCAAACGCTATCTACAGAGACGGTTCCAAGTTGTCGCAGCCGCTGAATACGGTTTCAGACGACGACATTGAGGAAC
>JALWEC010000229.1 GCA_027036655.1 Melioribacteraceae bacterium | reverse complement strand
TCATTATTCGTAAACGGTGATTTTCAAACCGCATTCAACAGCGGAGTTCTTATTTTTGCTTGGTGGGGACTTTTAAAAACCGCAGCATCTGCAAGCATATTTATTTCATTAAAAAATAAATATCCTACTTTGCCTAACCGTGAAGCATAATTTTCTTGAAAAACCGGGGGGTGTATTTTATACATCCCTTCTTTTGTTATTGATATGAAAACAAAGTTTAAATTGTTCAGCATGATTAACTCTATCGCAAATATACTAACAACTATTAGGTAAAAAAATGCTAACTCTTGTTGAAAAACTACTTTTTTTGTTGGCTGTTATAGTTTCGCTTTACATTTCTTACAGGACATTTTCCCGAATGTTTAAAATTATCGGTCGAGGTACGGAACCAATCGATTGGAAAAAAGCATTCGGGAATTTGTCGGAAGGATTAAAAGTTTTACTTACACAGCAAACACTTTTCAAAACCCGCCCTGTAATCGGTTTTATCCATGCCCTTGTGGCGTGGGGGTTTACTCTTTATATGCTCGTTAATACATTTGATATTCTTTCCGGTTATATTCCGGGGTTTGAGTTTTTCCCTCATTCCGCACTTGGATTTATTTACAGATTATTCGTTGATGTATTCAGCGTATTAATCTTTTTCGGAGTTTTTTATTTTTTGGTGCGCCGTTTTATACAAGGAGACGACAGATTAAATATAAACGAGCCGGTTCATCTTCTTGATGCGGTGCGGAACGGAGTAAAGCGTGATTCCTTGATTGTAGGTTTATTTATCATGCTTCATGTTGGCGGAAGATTTGTTGGCGCTTCTTTCCACATTGCTCAAACCGGCGCTGATGCGGCACAACCTTTTGCTACGTGGTTTGCCTCAATATGGGGCGGAATGTCGCAGTCCCAACTGATTGTCGGCGAACATATAAGCTGGTGGTTTGCGCTCGGATTAATTTTGGCGTTTGTTCCCTATTTCCCCTATTCCAAACATGCCCATTTGTTTATGGGACCTCTAAATCACATGTTGCCGGATAATCGCCCTTACCGCGGCGGAGTTAAACCGATTGATTTTGAAGATGAATCTCTTGAGCAATACGGCGCCGGAAATCTGGAGCATTTAACTCAGGACTCGATTTTAGACGGATACGCATGTATTATGTGTAACCGCTGCCAGGATTATTGTCCCGCATATCAAACAGGAAAACAACTTTCTCCTGCGGCAATTGAAGTAAATAAACGCTATTATCTTAATGAAAACGGAGATAAGTTTATTGAAGGAGCTGAAGTTCCGCTCAAAGGACTTTTACTTACCGAAGATGCGCTTTGGGCTTGTACAACTTGTAACTTCTGTACTTATGCTTGTCCGGTAGGAAACGAACCGTTAGTCGATATTATCCGTATGCGTCAGGACAGAGTAATGATGGAAGGCGATTTCCCGAAAGAGGCAAATCCGGCGTTTAAAAATCTTGAAGTAAACTTTAATCCTTGGGCTTACAATCCTCAGGACAGAGCGAACTGGGCTGAAGGATTGAACATCAAGACTATGGCTGAAGACCCGAACGGCGAATATCTTTTCTGGGTCGGTTGCGCAGGTTCGTTTGACCCGAGATACCAGAAAGTTTCCAAAGCATTTGCCCAACTTATGCAGAAAGCCGGCGTTGATTTCCGCATCCTCGGAACGGAAGAAAAATGCAACGGAGATACCGCCCGCAGAATGGGAAATGAATATTTAGCTCAAACATTGATGCAGGAAAATATCGATAAGCTCAACGGCTACGGAGTTAAGAAAATTGTTACCGCTTGCCCGCACTGCTTTAACTCCCTAAAAAACGATTATCCGCAACTCGGCGGAAAGTTTGAAGTTATTCACCACTCCGAACTTTTGGATAATTTAATCGATGACGGCAAACTTAAACTGAAAGACGCCAACGAACAAAAAAAGGTAACTTATCACGATTCTTGTTATCTTGGAAGATATAATAATGTTTATGATGCGCCTCGCGAGACAGTTTCAAAAATCGGAGGCATTGAAATAGTTGAAATGGAAAGAAACCGCGAGACCGCCTTTTGCTGCGGCGCTGGCGGCGGCAGAATGTTCCTTGAAGAAA
Organism: Melioribacteraceae bacterium; assembly: GCA_027036655.1. Lineage (GTDB taxonomy): Bacteria > Bacteroidota > Ignavibacteria > Ignavibacteriales > Melioribacteraceae > WGAL01. The sequence continues at coordinate 1,716 of JALWEC010000229.1, read as the reverse complement.
CCGAAGGACAACGTATTAACGAGAACCGCGCCGAAGAAGCTATCGGTACCGGAGCGGAAACTATCGCGTCGGCTTGTCCTTTCTGTATGACTATGTTAACCGACGGAGTAAAAACCTTAGGCAAAAACGAAGAAGTTGAAGTCCGCGATATAGCGGAAATTTTATTAGATAATGTTGAATAATCACTTAACTAAAAATGGAGAAAAAAATGAGTGACAAATACGAAGCATTGAAAGCACACCTTGCAGATATGGAAAAAGACGTTGAAAAATTCTACGTCAAAGGTCAATCGGCAGCCGGAACGCGCTTGCGCAAACAATTGAATGAGCTGAAAAAACTTGCTCAGGAAATGCGCATTGAAATTCAGGCAATTAAAGCCGAACGCAAAGGTTAATCGTTTATAGCTGTCTGACAGAACTTTATGATATTCACAACGAATACTGTCAGACGGCTTTCTTTTATTTTTCTCTTTTTTCTTTACGCAGAATTATCCGCCCAATTAAATCCTTTTTCACTTTCCTATTTTTCCGATTTCGATACCCTGCAATCCGTTTCATTTTCTGTTGTAGGAGATTTAATGGTTCACTCCACACAATTTCGATACGCCCAAATCGACTCAACTCATTTTAACTTTAATCCGGTTTTTAAATATGTGAAAAAATATCTCTCATCCGCCGACTTTACAATGGGAAACTTGGAAACCGTAACCGCCGGAAAAGAAATCGGCTGGAAAGGTTATCCTAAATTCAACACGCCCGACGATTTTGTGACTGCGCTGAAAAACGCCGGCTTTGACGTTCTTTTTACGGCAAATAATCACGCTTTGGATCAGGGCGAACTCGGGGTTGAGCGTACAATAAAAACGATTAAGAAAAACGGAGTGGAGAATGTCGGGACTTATCCCAAAGGGAAACGGAACTATCTGATTCTCTATAAAAACTATATTAAAATTGCCATTCTTGCTTATACATACGGCACAAACGGTTTTTCACTGCCCGACAGTTCGCGATATGCCATTAACGTTATTCGCAGAAAAAAGTTAAGAAAAGATTTACTAAACGTACGGAAAGAGGAAAACCCCGACTTAACAATAGTTTATTTTCACTTCGGCGATGAATATAACAGAGAGCCGTCTGACTTTCAGCTTGATTACGTAAATTACGCTTTCCGCTACGGAGCCGATATAATTCTCGGAAGTCATCCCCATGTGATACAGCCGGTTGTATTTTGGAAAAACAAAAAAAACTTTACGGGAAGATTCGTCGCTTATTCGCTCGGTAACTTTATTTCCAATCAAACTTGGCGATATTCTGACTGCGGCGTAATTATGAATTTTATAATTACTAAGAATTTTAAAAAGGATTCCCTCTATCTTAAGAAAATTAATTTTTTACCGACTTGGGTTTACAAAGGTTTAGATTCAGTCGGGAAAGACAGCTACTATATCCTCCCCGCAACTTTAGTATTTAAGGATTCATTGCCCGCTTTTATTACTCCGGAAGATAAAAAACGCTTCATAGAAAGTATTAACGACACCAAGGAAAAAATTAACGAAAAAGGAGCGAGTATTCCGCTTACTGATATTTCTGTGCGTTAGCTTTTATTTCATAAACCCAAAATTGTCATTAGACCAAAAATTTCTAATGACTGCCATTAGGAAAAAGTTGACTTAAGTTATTAAAGAACAACAGGTTAACTAACTGCCAAGCTATTAAT
>JALWEC010000228.1 GCA_027036655.1 Melioribacteraceae bacterium | reverse complement strand
TAAATGATTGGCTTACGATGATGCGGGGAAAGTTCGGCAACCGCGAGCTGCGTCCCGGAGCGGGTTTGCGCGCGCTTATTTCGGCGGCGCGTAAAGGGGAAATTATCGGAACGGTTGGCGACCAGCGAGGCTCTAAGGAAGGACCGAGAGTAAAATTCTTCGGGCATGATACGGCTTGCTACACGGGAACGGCGGCGCTTTCGGTAAAACTGGGAACTCCGATTGTCCTTTCTTTTTATATCAGACGGGCGGACGGAACTTACAATCTTACATTTGAAAAATTTGAATGTAATGAGGATGACGAGTTTTTCGACAATCCGGAAATATGTTTAACGCAGAAGTATTTTAAACGACTCGAAGAAGTTATAAGAAAACATCCGGAACAGTGGCTTTGGATGCATAATATTTGGAAATATTAATTTAGGCAATGCTTTGCATAACTCAATTTATTTGTCATTCTGAGTCCCGACAAAGTCGGGGAGAAGAATCTCAAAACCGGTAATTATACCGAATTTAGAGATATTTCGGACGGCTTACACCGTCAATATGACAAATTTAGGTTATGCAAAGGTCTTTTAGGATTAACGTAGTAAATTATATAAGTAAAAAAAACTACGAACAAAGAACAAAAAACTACGAACTAAAAAACAAATATGAAAATTCTTCTAATTCAAACGGCATTTTTGGGAGACGCGGTTTTAACGCTTCCCCTGTTGGAAAAATTATCCGAAAAGTTCCCCGGTTCCGAAATTGACGTAGTTTCTCTTCCTTCGACAAAAGAGGTGTTTTCATTATCGCCGACTGTTAGTAATATTATTCCTTTCGATAAAAAGGGGAAAGAAAAAAGTTTTACGGCAACTTTAGCGTTTGCTTTCCGCTTAAGAAAAAGCAATTATGATTTTGTCGTTTCTCCGCACCGTTCTGCGAGGAGCGCAATTATTGCTTTTTTAACCGGCGCGCCTGTGCGGATTTCATTTGATACGGCTTCGCTTTCTTTTCTATACACGGAAAAAGACGTTTACAGAAAAGATTATCATGAAGTAAAAAGGAATTTAAGTCTAATCTCTTCCGGAAAAGAACTTGAACAATGGAAGAGAATTCCGAGAGTTGTAATTCCGAATGGGGACAGAGAAACGGTCGCATCTATTTTGAATAGCAATTCATTAAAAAGATTGGCGCTGATTGCCCCCGGTTCTGTTTGGGAAACAAAAAAATATCCGGCTGAGTATTTTAGAGAAATTGCTAAACATTTTATCGGCAAAGGATTTTCCGTGGGATTGATAGGGGGAAAAGAAGACGCCGAATTGTGCCGTGAAATTTCCGATTCCGGTTCGGGGAAAATCTTAAATTTTTGCGGCAAGTTTACAATTCCGCAATCCGTTGAATTAATGAAAAAGGCGGAAATTCTAATTACAAACGACAGCGCCCCAACGCACTTGGGAGTTATTGCCGGGACCAAGGTTTTAACAATTTATACATCGACTGTTCCGGAGTTCGGTTTTTATCCTTACAATGAGGGCAGTTCGTATGTCAGTCTGGATATGGACTGCAAGCCGTGCGGCATACACGGAAAAACAAAATGCCCGCTCGGACATTTTAACTGCGGCAATAATTTAAAGCCGGAAACGGTAATCAAAAAAGCGGAAGAAATGATTCTCAAAATCTAAATTCTAATAAAATCATAAAAAATCTTAATAAATCAGCGTCCTATTTTTTTTTGAAGTTCATCTTCGTTCATTTGTAAAAAAAAGTTTATGTATAACGGAAGGGGAATCATTATATTTTAAAATTACATTTAAAATATTTGGCAAATGAAATTTAAAGATTTTAAAAAATCGTCAATTTATATAATTCCGAATCTTCCTTCAAAAGAGATGAAACGGTACAAGCTTTCTTTGTGGAAGTTAATTGGATATTTGACCGCTTATTCCGTTTCTTTAATTCTGATTGTTTTTCTCCTTTTTACATTTTCTCCCCTTAGAAAGGCGATTTTCTGGGTCGATAATCCTCAGATTGCGCAGCAGCGGCAGAAGATCGCAAAACTCGAAACTCAAGTTGTACTGCTGACTAAGGAACTGGGGAAAGTTGCAAAATTGGACAGACGCCTGAAATATGCGATAATATTAGCCGGAACGGATTCGCTTGATTCCAGCGCGGCTATTTACGATACGTTAAAGAGTGAAAAAATAAAAAATAAAATGGACGGCGGTTCTATCCTATTTGTGGCGGAAAAGTTTTTTAAGAAATTTGTTGTCGGAAGCGATAGCAAATTTCACCAAGTCGATCGGAATAAAAAGAGTTTTTTTTTGATGAGTCCGGTAAAGAAAACTTTAATCATAAAAGAATTTGAACCGAAAGAGAGCCATTTCGGAATAGACTTTGCTGTAAAACCGAATACGGAGATTTTTTCCCCCGCTTCGGGGTATGTGATTTTTTCCGGATTTACCGCGTTGGACGGAAATATTTTGATAATCGAGCATAAAAATAATTTCAGAACGGTTTTGAAGCACTGCAACATTTTGCTGAAAAAAAGCGGAGATAAGGTTTATCAGGGAGAACTTGTGGCGTTCAGCGGCAACAGCGGAGTAAACACCAGCGGTCCGCATCTTCATCTTGAACTTTGGCGTGGCGATAAAATTTTAAATCCGAGAGAATATTTAATAAAATAAGGAAATTTTATGGGCAAGAAGGAATCTTTCTCAACCGGCGAAATCAGTATTTTAAGCGCCGATGTTGTTTTGGAAGGGAAAATAAAGAGCAACGGAAGTCTGCGAATTGACGGAACCGTAAAAGGTGATGTGGAAGTAAAGGAGAGCCTTACGATTGGAGAAACGGCTAAGATTACGGGTGATGTAAAAGCGCAGAATATAACTCTCAGCGGAACTATAGAGGGAACCGTAACAGCCGGAGAAAAAGTCGTTCTCGAAAGTTCGTCGCGGCTTTCGGGAGATATAATTGCCAAGCGGCTGAAGATTTCCGAAGGGGCGGTTTTTGACGGAAAAAGCTCGATGAGCGGGAACGGAGAAATTTCCGGGGAAATTAAATAAGTATTGAAAAAGCTTGAGGATAAAACTTTAACCAAGTTGGCGAAAGCTTATCAGGAGATGAGCGTTTATCTCGGCTTGGGAATTCAGATGGCGGCGACAATCGTTATAATGTTCTTTTTGGGGAAGTGGCTTGACGATTATTTTGACGCCAAACCGATTCTTACCATTACGTTTTCGTTATTCGGCGGTTTTGCCGGAATATATAATTTTATTCACACAACAATAAATATTGATAAAAAGCCGAAGGAAAAATCCGATGAAAAAAAATAGCCTCTACGCTCTCGGGGTTCTACTCCTCGGATTTATTGCGCTATTGATTTTGGAAGACGAGGGAATTGTTTCTTCGGAAATAATAACCGCTTACTATTACGGAGCGGGGTTAAATTTAATCAATTTTCTTATTGCATTCGGGCTTTTTGCTTACTCGGTAGATAAATCAACGAACGCTTTTATCAAAATTACTCTCTTTTCCATTGTTTTTAGAATCGGGATTTTACTGATTGGAGTAATTATTATCATAAAATTGTTGAATATTGATAAAACGGCTTTTATATTTACTTTCTTTATAATATATTTTATTTTTCTTTTATTTGAAATAGTGTACTATAAACATAGGTTAACACAAAAGAGTAAATATGTTAATAGCTGAATTGCCGTTAGTTGCCCAGCATGTTGCCGATAAAGTCGAACATGCCGAAGAACAAGGGGGCGGATGGATAATCCATCATATTCTTGATAATTACAATTTCCTCGGGATTTACCCTTTACCGAGAATTCA
>JALWEC010000227.1 GCA_027036655.1 Melioribacteraceae bacterium | reverse complement strand
GCAAATACTGATTTTGAGATTCTTAGCTTAACTCAAAATGACAGTAAGAAGTTTAGCCTAATTTCTTTTTGGCATTGCAAAGGAGGAGCTTGCGACGACTGCGGCTCCGCCTTGGAGAACTCACCGGCAAACTTACCGTTGTAGAACATTCAATAGCGGTTTAACGGGTAAAGCTGAATATTTAGGAGATTGCCACGACAATCCACTATAGCGGATTGTCTCGCAATGACAATTCTTTTTTTTAATTTAAACGTCATTGCGAGGAGCGGAGCGACGTGGCAATCTCCTACCGAACATTTGAGCAAATACTGATTTTGAGATTCTTAGCTTAACTCAAAATGACAGTAAGAAGTTTAGCCTAATTTCTTTTTGGCATTGCAAAGGAGGAGCTTGCGACGACTGCGGCTCCGCCTTGGAGAACTCACCGGTAAACACGCTGTTGCCGAACGTTCAATAGCAGTTTAACGGGTGAGGCTGTATATTTAGTAGATTGCCACGCCAATCCACTATCGCGGATTGTCTCGCAATGACAATTCTTTTTTTTTAATTTAAACGTCATTGCGAGGAGCGACGTTAGGAGCAGTGAAGCAATCTCACTGGAAAACAAGTATCTAATATGGTTTAACACAAAGAATAAACAAGCAACTCCTACGGAGCAGAAGTATAAAATTACAGCGCTACAGATAAATCGGGACTTGCGTTGATTATCTTGGATGATTACTACTAACCGCATTTTATTAAATCTCTAAAAAATATCTTCTTCCCCTCTTTATTTACTAAAATAATTTTTATTATTTTTAAAACTTAAATAGTTATTAAAAGACAAAATTATCTTTATTTATACAAATTAATGAATTAACTACATTTTAAGGAATTTACCATGGCTAAAATATTGCACAAAGAACAACTATCGGAAAATGTATTTCTGATGCGTTTGGAAGCTCCCCTTATAGCCGAAGAAAGAAAAGCAGGTCAATTTATTATGCTGCAAATTGATCTTGACTACGGAGAGAGAATTCCCTTAACAATTGCCGATGCCGATAAAGAAGAAGGTTCGATTACAATCATTTATCAGGTTGTCGGACTAACCACCGACGAACTTTCGAGAATGGAAGTCGGCGATGATATTCCCGTTCTTGTCGGACCGCTCGGGAAACCGACTCATGTTGAAAATTTCGGAACCGTTGTCTGTGTCGGCGGCGGAATCGGAGTCGCTCCCTTGCATCCCATTGCGCAAGCTATGAAGGAAGCCGGAAATAAAGTAATCATAATTATGGGCGCACGAAATAAAGAGCTTATGATTATGGAAGAAGATATGAAGAAAATTGCCGACGAACTGATTATAGTTACGGACGACGGCAGTTACGGAAGAAAAGCTCTGGTTACCGAACCTTTGAAAGAAATTTGCGAACGCCCCGAGAAACCCGATTTGGCTGTAGCTATCGGACCTCCTATCATGATGAAATTCTGCTCGAAAACAACCGAGCCGTACAAAGTCCCGACCGTTGTTTCACTTAACACTATTATGGTTGACGGCACCGGAATGTGCGGCGGCTGCCGCGTGAATGTCGGCGGCGAAGTAAAATTCGTTTGCGTTGACGGACCTGAATTTGACGGTCACCAAGTCGATTTCGACAATATGATGGCGCGTCTTAACTCGTTCAAAGAAATCGAACAGGAAAAGCATAAATGCTATTTGGATAAAATTACCGAGAAAAAATTGGCAGATCAGAAAAAGGAGGCAAAAGGATGAGTCATCATACCGTAGAAGAAATTGACGCTGTCGCCAAGAAATTTTTTGACGAACTTTTCCCTAAAAAGGATGAACTGAAAGTTAAAGATAGAATTAAAATTCCTACAATGGAAATGCCGGCGCAAGACCCTGACGAGCGCGTTTGTAATCTTGAGGAAGTCGCAATCGGATTTACCGAAAACGAAGCCGTTGTAGAAGCAATGCGCTGTATTCAGTGTCCAACGCATCCTTGTATTGACGATTGCCCCGTTCATATTGATGTTCCTCTCTTTATTGAAAACATCGCGAATTATGATTTTCAGGGCGCAGTTAACGTAATTAAAGAATCGAGCCTCCTTCCTTCGATTTGCGGTCGCGTTTGCCCGCAGGAATCGCAGTGCCAGAAGAACTGCTCGGTAGGAAAAGTTTTTAAGGATGTTGATAAAGCCGTGGGCATCGGACGTCTTGAAAGATTCGTAGCCGATTGGGAAAGAGAAAACGGCGAAGTTGAACTTCCTTCCGTTAAGCCCGAGACCGGCAAAAAAGTCGCGGTAGTCGGCAGCGGTCCCGCCGGACTGGTAGTAGCGGCAGACGTACGCCGTGAAGGTCATTCCGTTACGATTTTTGAAGCGTTCCACAAACTCGGCGGAGTTATGCGCTACGGCATTCCCGAGTTTCGTTTACCGAACGACATCGTTGACCAGGAAGTTGACACACTCCGCAAAATCGGCGTTGAAATCAAAACTAACTTCGTTGTCGGCAAAACCAGAACCCTTACCGACTTAATGGAAAAAGATGGCTATGATGCCGTATTTGTAGGCACCGGCGCCGGATTACCGTTATTTATGGGAATCGACGGCGAAAACTTAATCGGAGTCGTTTCCGCAAATGAATACTTAACACGCGCTAACTTAATGCGCGCTTTTGACAGAGAACACGCGGACACGCCGATTTACAATTCCAAAGTCGTAGCCGTACTCGGAGGCGGTAACGTTGCAATGGATGCATCGAGAATGGCAAAAAGACTCGGAGCCGAGAAAGTTTACATTGTTTACCGCAGAACAGAGCTTGAAATGCCCGCCCGTCGCGAAGAAGTTCTTCATGCGCAGGAAGAAGGAATCGAGTTCCTCTATCTGACCAACGCTAAAAGAATTCTCGGAGATGAATCCGGGCACGTAACGCAAATGGAATGCTTAAAATATGAACTCGGCGAACCGGATGCTTCCGGACGGCGCCGTCCGATAGCGATTGAAGGAAGCGAGTTCCTCCTTGACGTTGACACCGTGATTGTCGCCATCGGAAACGGCAGCAACCCGCTTATCAGCCATACTACTCCGGGGATCAAAACAAATCGCTGGGGAAATATCATCGTGGATGAAAATCAAAAAACCACTTTGGATAAAGTATATGCCGGCGGCGATATTGTGCTTGGCGCGGCAACCGTAATTCTTGCCATGGGAGAAGGACGCAAAGCCGCAAAAGCAATAAACGAACAGTTGCAAAAAGAAATTGAAGAAGAGAAACAAGTAGTTAATTAATTTCTTTTTCATATATGAATTATAAAAGCCCGGGAAATATTCTCGGGCTTTTTTGTTTTTGCAATTATTTTGAAAAAAGGGACAAATATTTTAGCTCCGTAACGGATTTGAATTTGAATCGAAATTTTTCTGTCGTTACGAACCTCGACACACCGGGGGAAAACAATCTCAATTTAGAATTTGTGCCGGCTTTGGTTATGAGATTCATTCCGCTACTCCGCCTTGGCGGAGGATCCGCTACGCTCCATTCAGAATGACAAACGTAAGACGGGATTAAGTGTTGTCATTCTGAATTCCGCTGCTTTTTAGCGGAATCCGCCACGGCGGAAGAATCTCAAGACCGGTAATTATACCGAATATAGAAATATTGAGGACGGCTTCATCCTCGTCATGGTAAACTCTATATGAAAAATTTAGGTTATGTTAAGGTATATATTCGCAAATCATAATTCTATGGTTGTGAAGAATGGGAAATCTGCAATAAACGGTGGTTTAAAATATCGGGATTTTCTCGCAGAAGTTCCAGCAACACTTTGGTCGAACCCGTTGGAGTTCTCTTTCC
>JALWEC010000226.1 GCA_027036655.1 Melioribacteraceae bacterium | reverse complement strand
TCCGCTCCCGAATATAACAGGACTTGTTTGCGACCATTTGTGCCAGACAAAATGCACGCGGATAAATTATGACGAACCTCTTCTAATCCGTGAGATAAAACGGTTTGTCGCGGAAAAATTTTCGGATGGTTTTTCACTGCGGGGCAAACCTGCAAACGGCGTTACGGCAGCGATTATCGGCGGCGGCCCGGCGGGATTGTCGGCGTCATACTTTTTGGCGAGAGAAGGTTTTTCCGTAACGGTTTTTGAGGAAAAAGAAAAACTCGGAGGAATGCCTTCATGCGCGATTCCCGGTTTTAGAATAAGAGATGAAAGAATTGAGGAGGATATTAATCTTCTGAAAAAACTGGGAGTCCGGTTCAAACTGAATTACCAAATCGATAAATCCGAATTTGAAGCGCTCAGAAAAAAATATGATTATGTTTTTATCGGCGTCGGCGCGAAGTCGGGGAAAAAGCTCGGCATCGAAGGAGAGGATACCGAAAAGGTATTCGATCAGCTTGAGTTTTTGAACAAGACGAGAGACGGCTCGGATTTTGATTTGGGCGAAAGCGTCGCGGTTATCGGCGCGGGAAATTCAGCGATGGACGCGGCGCGAACAGCCAAGAGAATTGTAGGAAAGGATAATAAAGTTACCGTTGTTTACAGAAGAACAATTGAGCAGGCTCCCGCCGACAAGGAGGAAATTAATGCGCTTCTTGAGGAAGGCATTGAGTTTATTGAACTTGCGGCTCCGCTTAAGATTCTTGACCGTAACGGAAAAAAAGTTCTCGTATGTCAGAAGATGAAACTCGGCGCACCCGATTCTTCGGGAAGGAGAAAGCCCGAACCGGTTGAAAATGAGATTTTCGAGCTTTCGTTTGATTCGATAATTACAGCTATCGGGCAGGACGTTGTTGCGGATTTCTTCCCGGAGCCGAAAATAAAGGCGGACGAAGTTACGCGCGAAACACAAATTCACAATGTGTTTGCCGGCGGCGACGTAATCCGGGGAGCGGATACGCTGATTAACGCAATAGCCGACGGAAAATACACAGCCGAAGAAATCATCAAGCGAGCCGGGACGGAATCCGGTTTTGAAACTCCGGCGATTGAAAAAGGATTGGATAAGAAAGATTATCAAAAACTTATTTCAAGGAAAATTCCGGGAGTTAAAATGCCCGTCGTTCCGGAAGAGAAAAGATTAACTTTCGAGCTTGTTCATCCGACGCTCGACGATGAATCGGCAATGGAAGAAGCTTCCCGCTGTATGCTTTGCAACGACGTCTGCAATATCTGCGTTTCCGACTGTCCGAATCTTGCCAATATTTCTTACGACGCCGAAAAGTTTGAAGTTAAATATCCCGTAGTTAAAATAGCGGGGACGGAAATTGAAATTGTTGACAAGAAAACTTTCCGTGTCGAGCAGAATGTTCAGATTGTGAATATAGGCGATTTTTGTAACGAGTGCGGAAACTGCGAAACTTTCTGCCCGACAGCCGGCGCGCCCTACAAAACAAAGCCGACATTTTATTTGAATAAGTCCGCTTATCTGCAGGAGGACGACTGCTATTTTATCGATAAAAATAAGATTTATTATAAGTCGGGCGAAGAAGAAATATTGACGGTCAATGATAATATTCTTGAATTTGAATCGGAAGATTTACATCTTAAAGTTGCTTCGGCGGATTTTTCAATCATAGCGGGAAAATCAAAAAGAGAGATAATTTTTGATTTAAAGAAAATCACCGAACTTTATTATTTATATAATAATTTAAAAAGTACGCCGCTGTTTAATCAATCATAAAACTTTTGAGAATAGAATGAAATTTTATTTAAATGGAAATGAAAAAGAATTTTCGGGAGATGAAAATCTTTCTCTCCTAACATATTTAAGAGAAGTGGAAAATATTACTTCGGTTAAAGACGGTTGTTCGGGACAAGCATCCTGCGGAGCCTGCACAGTACAGCTTGACGACAGAGCCGTATTATCTTGCGTTACTCCGATGAAAAAAGTAGCGGGGAAACATATCATTACTCCCGAAGGTTTGGACGAGTTTAAACAGAGAGTTTTCACAAATGCATTCGTCTCAAAAAGCGGAGTGCAGTGCGGTTTTTGCACTCCGGGAATTGTAATGCAGGCAAATGTTCTTCTGAATAAAAACCCCAATCCGACAAGAGATGAAATAGCCGGAGCGTTGCAGCCGAATATCTGCAGATGTACAGGATACAAAAAAATTATTGATTCTATTGAATATGCCGCCGAAGCCATTCGCGAGATTAAGGAAATTCCTTTTCCCGAAACTTCCGGAAAAGTGGGAACGCGTTTGGCAAAATATAACGCGGAAAATCTCGTTCTCGGACAAAGTCCGTTTGTCGCCGACGTGAAATTGGAGGGAATGATATACGGCGCGTTGAAATTCAGCGATTATCCCCGCGCGAAAGTTTTAAGCATAGATTATTCCGAAGCCGAAAAAATTCCGGGCGTTGTGAAAATATTTACAGCCGAGGATGTTCCGGGCGAAAGATATACCGGACTGATAGTTAAAGACTGGCCGATAATGATTGCCGTCGGGGAAGAAACGCGGTATGTCGGCGATGTGATTGCCGGTGTGGCGGCCGAGACAATCGAAATTGCAAGAGAAGCCATCGAAGCGATTAAAGTTGAGTATGAAGAACTCGAGCCGTTAACCGATCCTTTTAAAGCTCTTGATGAAAACGCTCCGCAAATTCATGCAGATGGAAATCTTTTATCGATAACAAAGCTGCGGAAAGGCGATTGGGAAAAAGCGTTTGAGGAAGCCGATTATGTTTCCGAAGGAACATATAAAACACAAATGATAGAACATGCTTTCCTCGAGCCGGAAGCGTCCGTTGCCCGCCCGGGAGATAACGGCGGAATTGAAGTTTTGTCGCAAGGACAAGGAGTTTACGAGGACAGAAAACAAATCGCTTCGGTTTTGAATCTGCCCGAAGAAAAAGTCAGGGTAATTCAGGTTCCCAACGGCGGCGGTTTCGGCGGCAAGGAAGATTTAACCGTTCAGCACCACGCCGCTCTTTATTCTTTTCTTACCGGAAAGCCCGTTAAGATAGTTCTGACGCGGGATGAATCGATAATTATGCACCCGAAGCGGCATCCTCTTTATATGAAGTTTGCCGTTGCCTGTACGAAGGAAGGAAAGCTTACCGGAATCAAAGCAGACATACTCGGGGATACCGGCGCATACGCTTCGGTTGGGATGAAAGTTCTTGAGCGCGCGGCGGGACATTCGACCGGAGCATATACAATTCCGAATGTTTACGTTGACAGTAAAGCGGTTTACACTAATAATCTTCCTTGCGGCGCAATGCGGGGCTTCGGGGTAAACCAGGTTACTTTTGCAATTGAGGGCTGCATTGATGATTTGTGCGAGCAGGGCGGATTTGACAGATGGCAGTTCCGTTACGATAATGCGATTAAAAACGGAGACACAACCGCAACCGGACAAAAAATTGAAGCCGCGGCGGGAGTTAAGGAAACTCTCCTTGCCGTAAAAGATATTTTCCAAAATGCAAAATATGCCGGAATAGCTTGCGGGATGAAAAACACCGGAATCGGGAACGGGATTCCCGACGAAGGAAGAGTAAAGATTACGATTGAATCGGAAAATAAAGTTATACTTCAGCACGGCTGGACGGAAATGGGACAGGGCGTAAACACTATCGCAGTGCAATATTTATGCAGCGAAACTGGAATCGACCCGAAGATTGTCGAAGTCCGCGTTGACACGAAGGATGGCGCCGAAGCCGGAATGACAACGGCGTCAAGAGCCACTTCGATTTTGGGAAATACGATAATCAACACGGCAAAAGATTTTA
>JALWEC010000225.1 GCA_027036655.1 Melioribacteraceae bacterium | reverse complement strand
CGTTTATATTCCGTAATCGCTTGGTAGTAATTTCCTGAATTGTAAAGGGAATCGGCAAAGGCAAGCTGAATTTTCATTTCCCGCTGCGCAAACAAGCTGCCCGCGGCAATTAGAAAAACAAAAACAAACGGCAAAATTTTAATCGGCACTGATTTATTCATAGAGACCTTTGCAAAACATAAAATTGTCATATTGATTTCGCCAGAGCAAAGATGGAAAGCCGTCCGAAATATCTATAAATTCGGTTGAGATACAAGTTTTGAGATTCTTCTCCCGCCAAGGCGGGATCAGAATGACATATTATTAAGTTGTGAACAACCTTCTCATATCTAATATTTCTTAACACTTTATCTAGCTCACTCTTTTTTAATTCATTTTTTGATAAACAGCTTTTCCGCGTCGGGCAAAAAATATTTTTCCTTCCGTGCGTATTCTATCAACTTACTCTCGAACTCAAACCGCTTGCGTGCGTTGTAAATCTGCGCCGAAGTCGCCGATCCGTAAACGCTTCCCGCGTGAAAAAACAATCCGATTCCCGCAAAAAGCGCGCCTTTTGCGTTTTTATCGATTGCAAAATTATGAGCCGCCAATCCGTAAAATAATCCGCTGAAAATAAACGCCACAATTCCGTCCGAGTAATCCTCAGTATAGACTTTCCCCGCTCCGGGAATTACCGCCGATAAAGCCGCGGCAAGAAGCTCGTCTTTTCTATCAGGACGCTTTTTAACGCTGTAAAATTTTGAAATAACCCGCCGCTGATTTTCGGCAAAACCGGAAACAAACTCCGCCGAATCTGTAATTTCCGTTTCCGGCAGAATCAAATAGGTAAAATATTTCAGGCGTTTTATCCCGACGGAAAAAGTATCGGGACGATAAAAACTCTCGCCGCTTAAATTAATAAAATCGGAATAGTTTCCTCTGATAAATTCGGTTTTTAAAAATTCAGTTTTAGCGTAATTTTTCAAACGGGAAAAGAAGAAAAGTCCTTTTAAATAATCTTCGGCTTCGTCAAATCTTCCGAGATTGCGTAAAGCCAATCCGGCGGCAAGTCTTAACGTGTCGTCCGGCGTCTCGGTAAGGAGAGCGCGGTATTCGTCAAACGCGCGGATGTAATCTTCCGTTTCAAAAAGATGAGCCGCAAACTTAACTCTGTTTGAAACTGAGAACAAAGGATTAACGGCTTTGCTCTGACCTCTGACCGCGGCGGTAAACAAAAGCAATAAAAAGAAGAAGCGGAAAAATCTCATTTTTTCTCCCCATCGCTTCGTTTAGGAAGAATTACAATATCGCTTTCTTCCAATTCATAATTGCGCGGTAAATCAATTAGTTTTCCGTCTTGAAACCGCGGATACTTGTCCCTCTCGATAAAATTCAAATCGCGCGTAAATCTATCGGCAAACATCAGCGCGCCCTGAAAAATGTTAGTCCTCTTAACCGATTGCACAAAAAAGTTGGAGCAAGTCGGGGTAAAGGGACAGTTATCGCCGTCGTAATCTGAAATCAGAAAATAGTAAGCGTATTGAAATCCGCTGACAAGCGACATCATTACGGATGAGTCGTCAATCGAATAATTCCGTTCACTGATTTCCGGGATTTTGTAATCGGCTTTTTTTTCGCTCCACCGGCGCGTTTCCGTCTGAGCAAAAACGGCGGCGGTTAAGAATATCAGTATTGTCAGAGTTCTACTAATCAATTTTTCCAAATCACTTTATGGTTACCGAAGTAACAAAAATAATCTTTTGGAAATTCAAAACCAATCTGTTTTTAAGTATATATATAGCTAAACAAGGTTATCGTAGTTGAATCGATTATTTACAAGAGTCCTTTGCAAAACCTAAAATTGTTATATTGAGTTCGCCACGTTTACACCGACCGCTTTTTGTTGGGGGCGAAGGTGTAAGCCGACCGAAATATCTCTAAATTCGGTTTAATTTCCGGTTCTGAGATTCTTCATTCCGCTTCGCTCCATTCAGAATGACATATTATTGGGTTATGCAAAGCCTTCTACAAGTTCTTTACGGTTGACTTTCTCGGAGGCTAATAATTTATATTATCTATTTCCCGACGTATTTTTTCTGCTAATTCAAAACTTGTTTTTTTATCTGATTTGTTGTTTCCGAATGTAGTTATTTTCCTTAGGAAATCATAAATGCCGGGAAATAATGCAATAAATCTATCTTTAATTGATTTACAAGGTAAAACGTGAATATGACTATGTAAAATTGATTGTCCCGCTTCTCTATTTACAGCAGTCCATATTCTTATTCCGTTACAATTGTAGGCTTTTTGCATAGATTCACTTATTTTTTCAATAACTTCAAGAAGTTCATTCCCTCTTTCTTTGGGTATTTCTAATATGTTCTTAAAATGCATTTTCGGTATGATTAAACATATTGCTCCAACGCTTGTTCGTCTGTATTTATCAGTTAGAACGATAAAGTTTTCAGTTTCAAAAATCACTTCTTCATCGTTTCTATTATTATTTATTATTTGACAAAATTTACATTCATTCATTATTTAGTTTTCTTTATCGAGTTTGCAAGTAACGGTAAGAATATTTACCGGTATTATAATCCGGAAAGCATAAGATTAAAACCCGTAATAAAACCCGATATAATATGTGGCGTTGTCCGGAGTGTTCCCTTTTTTATATCCGAGAGTTAAATCAACAGGAATGCGGGATTTGACTTTCCCGATTACGGAAAAAAGGTCTTCCTTTTTAACTTCTGCTTTTTTTGTTTTATGTTTGCGGAATTTATTCCTGTGCCACTTGATGTAAAAGTAAAGTCCGACTCCGATTGCAACGGCTCCGGCAAGGACATAATATCCAACATTGCTGTCCCGGTTGTCGGGAAGCTCCGAAACGTCTCCGCCCCCGATTCCGGTTTTTACTCCGTTCATCGACTGAGCGCGCAAAACGGAAGCGCCTACCGTAAATTGAAAAAGGAGCAGAAAGAGCGCAAAAAATGTTACGGTTAATTTTTTCTTCTTCATTTGGAATACTCCTTATTGTAAAAAATATCTTAAATAAAGATAAACAAACGGCGCGGTGAAAAGGAGCGAATCGAACCTGTCGAAAATTCCCCCGTGCCCGGGAATTAACGAAGATGAATCTTTAACTCCGGCGTCCCGCTTCAACAGGCTTTCAATCAAATCGCCTATCTGCCCGACAATCCCGACCAAAGCGCCGATTATCACGGCGTCGGTCGTCGAGAGAAACTCGAGAAAAAACTCTCTCATAACAATCATAGCCAAAACCGAAAAGATAAAACCCGAAAGTGCGCCTTCCCAGCTTTTTTTCGGGCTGACGCGCGGGAACAATTTATGCTTACCGAAAGCCGTTCCGAGGAAATAAGCCGCCGAATCGCACATCCAAATTGTAACAAAAAGTGCAATAATTAAAGCTCCGCCTCTGCCGTAAAGAATACACTCATGAAAAAACTCGCGAATCCAAATCAACGAAGATGAGAAAAGTCCGATATAAAGGACGCCAAACAACCCTGCGCCTATATTCCCGATTGCATTCGGTTTGTTTTTGGTCAGTTCCGATAGCGTAAAGAAAATCGGAAGAAGCAGAACGAGAAGGAAAGAATCGGTAAAAGCATAATAAGCGTTCGCGATAAACAGAAAGACAAATCCAAACCCCAAAATTGTGGAAACCGTGTACCCTTTTTCTCTGCTCATCGAAGCAAATTCGTAAAAGGAAAGCAAACCTATCGCTAGGGTAAATAATAAAAAAAGCCAATTTCCCCAATACGCCATAAAAAGGAGAAACGGAATCGCGATTAACGCTACTAAAATTCTAAGTGATCTGTTGCTTTTGCTCAATATTATTCCGCTTTGTT
>JALWEC010000224.1 GCA_027036655.1 Melioribacteraceae bacterium | reverse complement strand
AATAACATAAGGAGGCACGCCGGATTTATCTGCAAGTTCTTTACGCTTTGCTCGCAATAGCGCGAATAATTTTTTGTCGTAATCCAATGAACTTTCTTTTTGAATTTTATAATTGATTTCTTCAACCTCTAAAATACATTTAACTTTTAATTCTTCTTTTAGAACTTCCATACCGAGCGCAGTAATTTTCAAACTTCCGAATTCATAATCCTTTTGAATAATAGCTTTTTGTAAAAACTGCCGGGATAAACTTAACCATTGCTCTTTGCTTAAATTTTCTCCTATTCCGTAAGTCGAAAGCTTGTGGTGATTTTTATTTATTACTTTCTGAGATTTTGAACCGCGCAGAACGTCAACAATATGCATTGCTCCGTAAATCTCCCCGGTTCGTATTACGCAAGATAGAAATTTTTGCGCTTCAATCGTTACGTCAACAAGGTTTTCCTCTTCTTTCTCACAGTTATCGCACATTCCGCATTTTTCGCTTTCATACTTCTCGCCGAAATAATTTAACAACGGGATGCGCCGACAATTATAGGATTCCGCATAACTTATTAAAGCGTCAAGTTGCATTTTTGCTATTCGTCTTTCTTTATCTTCTTTTTGGTCGATAAAATAATTTATCTTGCTAATATCTCCGTATCCCAAAAGGAGCAAACAATGCGCTCTCAAACCGTCCCTGCCGGCTCGTCCGATTTCTTGATAATATGATTCAATATTTTTGGGTAGATCGTAATGGATTACAAATCTGACATTCGGTTTGTTAATTCCCATTCCGAAAGCAATGGTTGCTACTATTATTTGCACATCGTCTTTGATAAATTCTTCTTGATGTTTTTTCCTTTGCGCGTCTGAAAGTCCGGCGTGGTAAGGGCGAACCGAGTATTCTCTGGATTGAAGTTCTTCGTAAAGCTCGTCAACTTGTTTACGCGAAAAACAATAAATTATTCCCGATTGCTTCGGGTATTTTTCCAAAAAATTAATTGTTTGAGAAAGCGGTTCCCTTTTAGGGACAACTTGCAAATATAAATTTGTACGGTTAAAACTACCGACAAACTTTTTAGGGTTTTTAAGACTAAGATTTTTTATAATGTCATCTTGAACTTGCGGCGTAGCCGTTGCAGTAAATGCGGCAATAACGGCATCCTTAAATTTTAAGCTAATCTCTGCAATTTGCCTGTACTCCGGTCTAAAATCGTGTCCCCATTCTGAGATACAGTGAGCTTCATCTACCGTAATGCAGTCAACTTTTACGGTAGATAGCAAAATTAAAGTTTTCTCCATTGAAAGCGTTTCGGGCGCGACATATAGTAATTTTACTTTTTTATTTCTAATCAATTCTTCGTTTAATCTATAATCTTCCGGAGAAAGGGAACTGTTCAGAAAAACAGCAGGAATACCGATCTCGGCAAGCTGCTGTACTTGATCTTTCATCAAAGAAATTAAAGGGGAAATAACAATCGTTAATCCTTCAAAAATTAACGCGGGTATTTGGAAACAAAGGGATTTCCCGCCGCCGGTAGGCATTATTACAAGTGAATCGTTTTTTTTAAGAATGCTATTGATAATATCTTCCTGCAAAGGTCGGAATTCATCGTAGCCAAAAGTATTTTTTAGAATTGTCTTGGGAGTCATTCTAATTTTATAGTGTCATTTTTTATTTAAGTTGTTGTTGATTCTTTCTACAAATCGCCACGGCAGAAGCTCTTTGAAATAATATATTCTACCGATTACATTTCCGGCCGATGCATTACAATCGGATTAAACTAACTCGCTCTCAGAAGATTCAAATTCGGTTTACAATCCAAATTCAAGTCTTGCCGGGAACTAAATAAAAAGGCTGTTTCTCAAGTGAAATTTCACGCAGCGAAACAGCCTAAAAAAACAGTCCGAATAAATTAATCCAGATTCTTAATCTTAGCGTACCACTCGCTGGATTTCTCAAGAATATTATTAATGTCTTTCACCAATTTATGCGGATCTTTCAAATAACCTTCAAGCAGAAGCGCTGTCTGGTAAAGTTGTTCGGTTACTTCTTTAATATATTCATCATGCGAATCGTTCTTGAAAACTTTCAGCAAATTTCTGATAAGAGGGTGATCGGAATTAATTTCCATAATCCGTTTCGGGATGGAATTATCATTATTCGTAATTTGCAGAATCTTTTGCATCGAGGATGAAAGTGAATCATCGGGATTTACAAGCACCGAAGGGCTGTCGCTAAGGCGTTTACTTTCGCGAACTTGAGTTACTTTGTCGCCGAGAATTTCTTTCATCTTTGCAAGTAAGCTTGCCATTTGGAGCTTGTCGTCTTTGGATAGTTCTTCCTTTTTATCCTCTTTGTCGTCTTCAACGTTTTCTAACTTTTCAATCTTCGATAAATCCGCCTGATCGACAGATTTGATTTCGTAATCTTTGTATTTACGAACGGAGTTAAGAGCAAATTCATCAACAGGATCAAAAAGATAAATGATCTCAATCCCCTTCTTCTTAAATATTTCCGTATGCGGGTCGTTTTCAACGGCTTCGCGGGAAGGTCCGAAAATGTAATAAATTTCTTTTTGTTTATCTTTCATCCGTTCAACATATTCGGCGAATGAAGTCAGTTTTTTCTCATCGTCAAGCGCGGAAGAATTGAACCGGTAAAGCTCAATCCATTTTTCCATATTTGCAAAATCACTGTACCCGAGCGCAAAAACCCGACCGTGTTCTTTCCAGAAAGCTGCGTAATCATCCGGGCGTTCTTCCGCCATTTTCTTTAGATGATTAAGGATGTTAGCCGTAACGCTGTTGGATATTTTGGAAAAAATCACATTCTGCTGTAAAGTCTCGCGGGAAATGTTAAGCGGCAAATCTTCCGATTCCACAACGCCTTTAACAAACCCCAAATATTCCGGAAGCAAATCTTTATTCTTATGTTGAATTAAAACTCGGCGGACATATAAATCCAATCCGTAATCGTCTTTGGACAAACCGAAAAAGTCGAAACTTTTTTTCGGAATAAAAAGCAAACTTGTAAACTGAATCGGCGCGTCAACGGAATTATGAATAATTTCCATCGGCTCTTCGGTATCGTATGTTAAAAATTTATAGAACTCAACATAATCTTCCTTTTTAATCGAAGATTTCGGTTCCCGCCAGATTGCGGAGATTGTGTTAATCTGTTTACCGTTTAATTTAATCGGGAAGGAAATAAAGTTTGAATGCATTTTGATAATATTTTCAATTCTATATTCTTCGGCAAATTCCTTCTCATCTTCTTTAAGATGAATTTCAATTTCGGTCCCGCGCTTCAACTCATCTTCGAGTTCTTCAATTTCATAACTTCCCGAGCCGTCCGAAATCCACTTAACCGGAACTGCGTCTTTTTTAAAAGAACGCGATTTAATTACAACTTTTTCTGCAACCATAAAAACGGAATAAAATCCCACGCCGAATTTTCCGATTAATGTTGACGCATCTTCCTTGCTTTCGGATAACTTTTTAAGGAATTCTCCCGTTCCCGACTTAGCGATTGTACCGATATTGTTTACCAATTCTTCCCGCGTCATACCGATTCCGGTATCGGAAATAGTTAAAATATTTTTCTTGGAATCAGTCTTAATGTTAATCTCCAAAGGTAAATCGGAGTCCTTAACATCCGTTCCCTTAGTAACCTCAAATCTTAGTTTGTCCAATGCATCGGAAGCGTTTGAAACAAGCTCGCGTACAAATATTTCTTTGTTGGTGTAAAGTGAATGGACTAAAATATCAAGTAACTGTTTTATTTCGGCTTTAAATTCATAGCTCTTTTTTTTATTCATTTTTTCCTCCTAATATTTTCATAAAATCAAATTTTCAAAAAAAACATTTTATTT
>JALWEC010000223.1 GCA_027036655.1 Melioribacteraceae bacterium | reverse complement strand
CCCCACGGGCTTACCCGATTGTACTAAAAGAGTTTCGTCATCTTCAAGACTTTTAAGAGATGCGATTATTGCATCGTAAGATTCCCAATTACGAGCGGCTTTTCCCGAGCCGCCGTAAATAATAAGTTCGTCCGGTTTTTCCGCAACTTCAGGGTCAAGGTTATTCATCAGCATTCTCATCGCGGCTTCCTGAATCCAACCCTTTGTGTGCAGCTTTGTTCCGTGAGGAGCGTGAATTTCTCTGTGTGCCATTTTAATCCTCAAAGTGATTATCTAATAAATTTTTATATTGATTATAAATCGATTTATAAAACCATTTTTTGATAAAGGAGCTTTTATCCAATCTCTCCTTCAGTTGTTTTGTATTTTCTTTTAACTGAAATGTAAGTCTTGTAGCTTCTTTTTTTGTCAGTTGAACTTCTTCTCCCGGGGCTTCGAGTTTATCGATTATTGAATTAAAAATCGAAAGTTCCTGAGCGAATCTCGAATCGGAAGACATTTCTTTAACTGCCTGATTACAGAAACTTAAAACCAGTTTTCTTTCGTTTTTGTCAAAATTGTATTTATAGCTTTTAAATTTTAATCCTTTTTTTGCCATGGTTCCTAACTTTTTAGTGATAAAAGATCGTCTTTAATTTTTTTGTAACCCGGTTTAATTACATCGTAAATGTAATGCAAACGGTCGTCATAGTGTGCGAATGCAGATTTCATTGCATTGAGGTTTAACTTTTCAATATCTTCAAGCGTTATCCCAAAGTAATTTGTGGCGATCAAATACTCGTTTGTTAAAGTCGTATCGCTCATAAGCCGGTCGTCGGTATTCAGAAAAACTCGGAAATGCTTTTTAAATAATTTCGGGAAGGGGTGATCTTCCAATTTATCAATCGCGCCGGTGTGCAGATTGCTTAAAAGACAAATTTCAAGCGGAAGTCGTTTATCTAAAATGTACTGCGCCAAATCTCCGAGAGCGACAATTTCCTTCCCGGATTCGTCGTAAACAATATCTTCGCTCAATCTTGTTGCGTGTCCTATTCTGTGAGCGCCGCAATATTGAATCGCCTGCCAAATCGATTCCTTCCCAAAAGCTTCTCCCGCGTGAATTGTGATGTTAAAGTTTTCGCGCTGAATAAACTGGAACGCTTCAATATGCTTTTTCGGCGGATAACCCCCTTCCTCGCCGGCAAGGTCAAACCCGACAACGCCCTTTCTGCGGTAGTTAACCGCAAGTTCCGCAATTTCAAGGGAATCTGTCATATTGCGCAAAGCGCACAAAATCAAACCGTAGCCGACCCCAAAATCCTTCTTCCCTTTTTCCAGTCCGGTTAAAACCGCTTCCATGATGTCGTCGTAGTAAAGTCCCTGAGCCGTATGAAGCGAAGGAGCGAAACGGGTTTCAACGTAAACGACTCCGTCCTTTTTCATATCTTCCATCATCTCGTAAGCAACGCGCTCAAGGTTTTCCTTGCTCTGCATTACCGCAATCGTATGCTCAAACCCTTGAAGAAACTCAACTAAGTTTCCTTTGTTTGCGCCGCGATGAAACCATTCTGCCAACTCTTTCGGATCGTCGGTCGGGAGTTTGTCGTAATTTATTTTCTTTGAAATATCAATTATTGTTTCGGGGCGAAGTCCTCCGTCAAGGTGATCATGAAGCAATACTTTCGGGGCTTTGCGGATTATTTCTTCAGTAGTCATATTTTTTCCTTTTTGGATTTAAAATTATCCTTTTTGACATGGAAAAGCAATCAAAGATTTTTTAGTTATGAGTTATCAGTTATGCGTAATCCGCCACAGTTGAGTTAACAGCAATCCGTGATAAGTTATTTAGAAAATCCGGATTCAGAATCGCTTCTAATAATTGATGAATATTTAAAAATGATAAAGTACATTATTATAAATAAGCCTTAACCATCATCCATTTCCCCTTATGTTGAGTTTATTCATTACACATAACTCATAACTCATTACGCATAACTGCATTGTCCTGAAAATAGTTTCTTCCTTTTAGCAAGATTCGTTACTTTTAAAGATAAGTTCAAAATCAATTCGGAGGAAAGATGAACAAGGAAATGATTCTCGAAAAACAACGTCAAGCCGTTGATATTCTGAATGAAAAAGGAATTGATATGTGGATGACTTTTGTCAGAGAAACAGGAAATATTAAAGACCCGATGATAGATATGATTGTCGGAACAAACGCAACTTGGCACTCTGCTTTTATAATCACAAAAACGGGAAAAACCATTGCAATTGTTGGCTCGCTTGAAGAAGCCAACATGAAAATAGTCGGGACATATCAAACTATTATTCCCTATTTGAAATCGGTTAAAGAAGATTTGCTGAAAACTTTAGAGGAAATTAATCCCAACAAAATTGCTGTTAACTTTTCACAGAACTCGAGTCTCGCGGACGGCTTAACTCACGGAATGTATTTGGAGTTAATGGATATTTTGGAAGGAACTCCTTTCGCCGAAAGATTAATCTCATCCGAAGAAATTATTGCAGCGCTCAGAGGAAGGAAATCTGAAGCCGAACTCGCGATAATGAAAGAGGCGATTGTAAAAACTCTTGAAATTTTTGACGAGGTTACCGGATTTATTCGCCCCGGAGTTACGGAAAAAGAGATCGCGGAATTTGTTTTCGGAAAAGTGGAAGAACGGGGTTACGGTTACGCTTGGGAAAAGGAATATTGTCCTTCCGTTTTTACCGGTCCCGATACCGCGGGCGCGCATGCCGGACCGACCGACAAAAAAGTTGAACCGGGTCATGTAATTAATATGGATTTCGGAATAAAGTACAAAGGCTACTGCTCCGATTTGCAACGCACATGGTATGTTCTGCGTCCCGGCGAAACCGAACCGCCCGAGGAAGTTCTGCGAGGATTTAACGTAATTCGCGATTCAATTCAGCTTGCGGCAAAAGCTATTAAACCGGGCGCCGTTGCGTGGGAAGTTGACGCCGTTGCGCGTAATTACATTACTTCACACGGCTACGAAGAATATCCGCACGGTTTGGGTCATCAGGTAGGACGCCTTGCGCACGACGGAGGCGCTTTGCTCGCTCCAAAATGGGAACGGTACGGAAATTTGCCTTACATGACGCTGGAAGAATCACAGGTCTTTACGATTGAACCGAGACTGACAATAGAAGGTTACGGCATCGCAACAATGGAAGAGGAAGTAGTGATAAGAAAGGATGGCGTTGAGTTCCTATCTCCGCCTCAAACTGAAATTTATTTAATTAAACCGTAATCTGAGATTCTGATTTTTAAAAGCCGCCGGAAGTTTTTATTTCTGCGGCTTTTCCTATTTATATCCCTATTTTTGCATTTAATTTTTTAATGATTAACGGATTTTTATGAAATGGTATGATTTTGTTGGTAGCGCGGGAGTTTTTCTGATTGTGCTCGGTTATCTTCTTATTCAGTTAAATAAGCTGACAAATAATGATTTGATTTATTCTCTTCTTAACGCAATCGGAGCGGCGTTAATTATTGTTTCTCTTCTTTATGATTTTAACCTATCCTCTTTTATAATCGAAGCGTTCTGGCTGATATTAAGTTTGGTCGGTATTGTCAGATATTATCTGACTAATAATCGCCCGAAAAATGTTTCATCTTAAGAAATCTTTACATAACTTAAATTTGTCATATTGAGTTTGACAAGCTTGCCCCAATTGCTTTTTGTTGGGGGCGAAGATAGAGGCTGTCCGAAATATCTCTAAACTCGGTAAAATTACCGGTTTTGAGATTCTTTAATTCGCTTCACTCCATTCGGAATGACATATTACGGGGTTATGCAAAACCTTCCTTAAATTATCTATCCAAAAAATTTACGAATGAAATTCTGCCGTTGATTATATTTGTTA
>JALWEC010000222.1 GCA_027036655.1 Melioribacteraceae bacterium | reverse complement strand
ATGTTCATAAAAAATTGTAACAGCAAAATTACTTGAATAATCGGCTAAAAACAAGGGATAAGAATTTTATGAACCGTTTTGTTATTAATTCGTCAAACCGATATGTTTGTTCTATCTGAAAAAAAAATTAAAGGCAGTATCATGAAGAAATTTTCGATTTTGTTTCTATTCCTTTTTTCCGCTTCCTTCAGCTTCGGGCAGGTAAGCGCAAAATTATTACGCTATCCCGATATTTCCGCCGATAAAATAACGTTTGTTTATGCCGGCGATATCTGGATTGCTCCCAAGGATGGGGGAACCGCCGTGAAATTAACTTCGCCAAAAGGTGGAGAATTTATGCCTAAGTTTTCCCCCGACGGCAAGTTTATTGCTTTCAGCGGAAATTATGAAGGGAACACAGACGTTTATGTAATTCCCTCGATGGGAGGAACTCCCGTTCGTGTAACCAATCATCCGATGAGCGACAGAGTACTTGACTGGACTCCGGATGGTAAACATCTTTTATTTGTTTCGGCGCGCAAAAGCGGAAGACAAAGATTCGACCAGATTTATGAAATTTCCGTTAAGGGAGGTTTGCCCGTTAAATTGCCCGTGCCTTACGGCGAATTCGGAGAAATTTCTCCCGACGGAATAACATTGGCTTACACTCCGAGGACCCGTCTTTTCAGAACTTGGAAAAGATACAGAGGCGGAATGGCTACGGATATTTGGTTATTCAATCTTAAGGATTACTCATCCAAAAACATTACAAATGAAGCCGCCAACGACGAACTGCCGATGTGGCGCGGGAAGAGAGTTTATTTCCTTTCCGACAGGGGAGAAAACGAAAGATTTAATATCTGGAGTTACGATACCGAATCAGGAAAAATTACGCAGCACACTTTTTTCAAAAATTTCGACGTTCATTTTCCTTCAATCGGCCCGGACGATATAATTTTTGAAGCTGGAGATAATTTATACACGCTGAATCTCAAGTCGGATAAATATAAGATTGTAAAAATTAAAGTTGTTACGGATAATATTTCAATTCTTCCTGTTAAGAAAAAAGTAAAAGGGTATCTTAAAAACGCTACGATTTCGCCTCACGGCAACCGTGTAATCGCTGAAGCGCGCGGAGAACTTTTTTCGCTTCCCGCTAAGGAAGGGGCGGTTTACGATTTAACCAATTCCTCCGGCGTTGCCGAAAGATTTCCCGCATTTTCGCCCGACGGAAAAAAGATTGCTTTCTGGAGCGACAAAACGGGAGAATATGAACTTACGGTAATTAATACTGAAAAACCTTCCGAGCAGAAAACCTTAACCGAAACGGGCTCAAAATTTAAATACAATCTCTACTGGTCGCCCGACGGAAAAAAGATTCTCTGGGTCGATAACGCAATGCGAATCAGATATTACGACTTCGATTCCGAAAAAATAATCGACGTCGATAAAGGTCTCTTTATGTTTGAACCGAATTTGGAAAGCTTTAAAGTAAGCTGGTCCAAAGACAGCCGTTGGATAGCGTACTCCCGCGAATTGGATAATCAACATAATGCGATTTTTATTTATGATACGAAATTAGGCGGTGCGCATCAAGTTACTTCCGGATTTTACTCCGATTCGGAACCGGTATTTGATCCGGACGGGAAGTATCTTTATTATTTAACGAAAAGAACTTTCAGACCTGTTTACAGCAGTATGGATAACACTTTTATTTATCCAAATGCCGTAAATATTGCATTTGTTCCTTTAACAACAGAAATTTCGTCTCCTTATCTACCGGAAAACGATACCGTGAAAACAGAGCTTAAATCGGCGAAAAAATCTAAAGAGAAGAAAAAAGATAAAGCGGATAAGGTGAAGATTGACTTCAATAACTTTGAGGCAAGAGCCGAACTGCTGCAAGTCGCTCCCGGTAATTATTCCGATTTAAGCGCGGTTGAAGGAAAACCCGTTTATGTTCTTCATCCGAAGGCGGGAATTTTGGACGGCAAAAGCTCAATCAAATATTATGATTTTAAGAGTAAGAAAGAAAAAACAATAATCGATGGCGCGAGCCATTACGAGATCTCAGCCGACGGTAAAAAAATGCTTGTTATGAAAGGCGCGGGACTTTATGTTATCGATATAAAACCGAAACAGAAACTGAAGAAAAAACTCCCGACTTCCCAGATGATTATGACAATCGTTCCCCGCGAAGAATGGAATGAAATTTTCACCGACGCATGGAGGATGGAACGCGACTTTTTCTACGACCCGAATATGCACGGCGTTGATTGGGAAGGCGTAAGAAAACGGTACGGCAATTTTATTAAGTATGCCGTTACGCGCCAGGACGTAAACTTTCTGATAGGCGAGATGATTGGTGAAATCAGTTCGTCCCACACATACAAAGGGGGCGGAGATTATGAAAGCGCCAAACATGAGAAGTCGGGTTTGCTTGGTATCGATTGGGCTGTGGAGAACGGACATTACAAAATTAAGAAGATTATTAAAGGCGCACCGTGGGATATAAGCGGACGTTCACCTTTTATGCGTTCGGGGATTAAAGTTAAAGAAGGTGATTACATACTTGCGGTTAACGGAGTGCCTCTTGATATTTCGCAAGAACCGTATGCGGCGTTTGAAGGACTCTCGAATAAAACGGTAGAGCTTACCGTGAACGACAAACCTTCTCTTGACGGAGCCTGGAAAATTTATGTAAAGACAATTCCTGATGAAACCGCTCTCAGACACTCGGCTTGGGTTGAGAAAAACAGGGAGTATGTTGCTAAATTAACTGATAACAAGGTCGGTTATATTTATGTCCCCAATACCGGAACCGAAGGACAAAATGAGCTTTTCAGACAATTTTTCGGGCAGATGGCTAAGAAAGGATTAATCATTGACGAAAGGTTCAACAGCGGCGGACAAATTCCCGATAGGTTCGTAGAGTTGCTGAACAGAAAACCGCTGGCATTTTGGGCTGTTCGCGACGGAAAAAACTGGCAGTGGCCTCCTTACGCAAACTTTGGTCCGAAAGTAATGCTGATTAACGGCTGGAGCGGCTCGGGCGGAGATGCGTTCCCCGACTTTTTCCGTAAGCTGAAGATTGGTAAATTAATCGGTTTAAGAACTTGGGGCGGATTAATCGGAATAAGCGGCGTTCCTTCGCTGATTGATAACGGATACCTGACCGTTCCCACATTCAGAATGTACAATCCCGACGGCACTTGGTTTAAGGAAGGTCATGGAGTTGATCCGGATATTAAAGTAGTTGATAATCCGACCGAACTGGCTAAGGGAATTGACCCGCAGCTTCAGCGCGCGGTGGAAGAAGTCCTGAAGGAGTTGAAAAATTATCCTAATCCTTATCCGAAACAGCCACCGTATCAGAAGAGATAAAATGCTTTTTATAAAAAGGCGGGTGAAAGCCCGCCTTTTTTTCATTATTTTGATAAATCTCTTTCATTGCGAACGAATGTAAAATAAACACGCCGTCCGCCGGAGGCGGACGAGACGGCGCTTTGCCGCACTCTCATAAACCTCGGAGTTATTCCGTTTAAAGTCAATAATAATTGGGACAAATATTTATGTTCCAATTTTCTATTAACCCAAAATCGTCATTAGACCAAAAATTTCTAATGACTGCCATTAGGAAAAAGTTGACTTAAGTTATTAAAGAACAACAGGTTAACTAACTGCCAAGCTGTTAATTTTAGACAAAAAACCATGTAAGAAAATCTTACTCGTTCTATTTGTAGCACAGTCCGCCTAAGGCGAACTGTGGATGCAATTTATCATTATGCTGTTTTTTCGCAGATTGCAAGCAATCTACGTTACAAAAAATAGTCTTTTTCTTAAAAATTTTAGATTAGAAAAAATTCTAATGACAATTTTGGGATTAAAC
>JALWEC010000221.1 GCA_027036655.1 Melioribacteraceae bacterium | reverse complement strand
TATACAACAAGTTGTAGTTTCCCAAATGCTTACCGAAAACCAAATACTCACGGGCTTAAAAAATCTATATAATCCTTCGGTTTCACAATCAATTTTAAAAAGCGCTCTTGAATACTATTCCGAATTTGACGGCGGGGAAGATGAATTTATAAGCATAATTAAAAAGGGGATTTCCAGGGGATACGCAAAAGAAGCGGCAAAACTGCTTCGCATTCTGACGGATGATTATTCTTTTCCGCAGCTTTTTCGCTTGCTTGCCGAAGCGTATGAAAAATCAAGTCTTTTTGCGGAAGCCGCGGAAACGTATATAAAGCTGTTGGAGTTAGCGCCGCGGGTAATCGAATACATGTTGGGCGCGGCGAGGAACTTCATGAACTCGGGCGAATATTCAGCGGCGGTAAAGTTTTATCAAGAAGCGTTGAAGGAAAATGGGATGAATCCGCTCGCGCTTTACAACCTTGGCGTCTGTTATCGTCAAATGGAAAACTGGGAAAACGCAGAAAAGTATTTTTCCGTTTATTCGCAATTAAATCCCGATGATGCAAATGGGATTTACAATCTCGGTGTGATAAAAGAAAAGCAATTTGATTTTGAGAAAGCTGAAGAATTTTACCGGCTTGCCCTGAAATTGAACAGCGCACTGCCGGACGCCCATTGGAATTTAGCTTTGATTTTATTGAAGAAGAGGAATTATGCCGAAGGGTGGGCTGAATTTGAATGGCGTAAAAAAATGCCGTTTTATAAAAAGAACAATCTGAGAATTAATGAGTGGCGAGGCGAAGACCTTAAAAACAAGAATTTTCTGATTTACTCGGAGCAGGGTTTCGGAGATGTAATTCAATTTGCCAGGTTCGCGGATCAGGCGCGTAAACGCTTTCCTTCCAAAGTAACGGCGTTTGTTCCGCGGGAAATAAAGCGTTTGCTTCGCAGCTCGAATTTATTTGATTTTGTCGCCTCCGATTCAGCGGAAATTGAACCGGAGAAATACGACTATAAAGTTTCGTTCCTTTCTCTTCCGTATTTTACGCGAGCCGGAGCGGATGAAATTAAGTTGGAAAGTAAGCTTTTTGAAATCGAAACTCTTAAAACGTTTGACGATAACGGAGCAATTAATATCGGGCTTGTGTGGAAGGGAAATCCCGAACATGAGAATAGTAAGTTTAGAGATATTAATCTGTCGGATTTGCTTAATGCAATTGGGAACAATAATAAAATCAAGCTTCATTCTTTGCATGTAGGAGAGATTACGGAAGAGGAAAAGCGTTTGCTCGCACGGTTCAATGTTGTAAATTATGCAGCTGAGATTAGCGACTTTTATGATAGCGCGAAAATAATCGGCTCGCTTAACGTAGTAATTTCGGTTGATACTGCCGTTCTGCACCTATCAGGCTCAATGATGAAAGAGACTTGGGCGCTTATTCCGTTTAACAACGATTGGCGCTGGGGAGAAAATGAAAGTGTTTCGGAGTGGTATCCGACGGTCAAAATATTTAAGCAGGAAAAGCTTGGAGATTGGAGCGCGCCGTTAAAGAGAATAAAGGAAAAGCTTGTTTTACTGACAGACGGAAAATTATCGGAAAATGAAAGAGCTACGCTTGAAAGCAGAGGCGCATTTTTTTTGAATAACGGAGAGCTTAATAAGGCGGTTCGGATATTCACTGAAGTCGCCGAAAGTTTTAAAGATGCAAGGGCGTTTAATAATTTGGGAATTGTTCACATGCAGTCGGGGATGGGGGAAGAAGCGCTCAATGATTTCCAAACTGCAATCAAACTTGATGAAAACTATTTTGCCGCTTACAAAAACTTAACGGCGTTGTTGATCGAGCGAGGCAGATTTGACGATGCGCTGAAAATGGCGGAAAAAGCCATTGCGGTTTTCGGGGGGACGAATGAACTGATTTATACTAAGGCGGTTATTTATCATAAACTGAAAAAATTAGATGAAGCCTTTTCCCATTATTCACGGATTTATTCCCTTTATAGGGAAAAGGAATATCTTCTTGATTTTTCATCTTTATTAATTGAATCGGAAAAACTGGAACTTGCCGGAAAAGTGTTGAAGGAGAATAGGGGAATTTTAGTAAATGAGAAACGCTATTATTTTCTTCACGGAAATTTAATGAAGGCTGAGGAGGATTTTGAAGCCGCCGCGGCAAGTTATAAAGATGCGTTGCTGATAGACCCAAGTTATCTTGACGCAAAAATGAATCTTGCTTCAGTTATGTTTTTGATGCGTCAAATTTCCGCCGCGGAAAAAGTTTATCTTGAATTGTTAAGGACGGAAACTCACTCAAACTTGTTTTACAACCTTGGTATTATCAAACAGGAAAAGAAAGAGTATGATGAGAGTTTGAGGTATTTTAATCTTGCGATTGAGCTTGAACCGAAAGCGGAGTATTATTTTGCTGCGGCTGAAATTTTTCTCACGCTTAAAAATTTCAACCAAGGTTTGCCCCTGTATGAAAAACGGCTTGAATTTATGAACATCGCTCACCGCCCGAATCTTCCGGATAGTTGGGAAAGCATGGAGGAAAAGAGGATCCTGGTTTTTGAAGAACAGGGGATCGGGGACACATTCCAGTTTATAAGATTTATTCCGTTGCTGAGAGAAACAGCCCACAGCGTTACATTGGCGGTGCGTCATCGAATGAAAAGTTTTTGGGAGCAAACCTCGATTGCGGATGATGTTTCGGCTTTGGACGAAGTCAATGCGGGTGGCTTTGATTTTGCCGTTCCGATAGTTTCCCTCTTTAATCTGTGGTATCAAAGTTCTATGTCGATTCCGAAGAGGGAAAAATATCTTCACCTCGGGAAAGATGAAGCGGAAAGCATAAATGGAGCGCGAAAGAAAATCGCAATCGCGTGGCGCGGTAATCCCGTTCCGGTTTATCACCGTAAACGCCACATGGAGCTGAAGCGCATGGTGCCGCTCTTTCGGAATACCGACGCCGATTTTTACATTTTGCAGAACGAGCTAAAAAAAGAGGAGAGGGAAATTCTTAATGAAAATTCCAACTTATTCTTTTTACCTGATGTTGTCGGCGATTGGAATAAATTGACGGATTTAATAATGGAGTCGGACTTGGTCTTAAGCGTTGACACCGTTTATGCGCATCTTGCGGGCGCGTTGGGAAAGGAAACTTTTGTCATGCTTCCTTTCAGCTCCGACTGGAGATGGGGGACAGACGATAAATACAGTTATTGGTATGAAAGAGTTAAATTGTTCAGACAAAATTCAATTGATGATTGGAGCGGAGTTATTAACGAAATATTATTGAATCTAAATTCAAATTAGAATGAACAATAGTCGCGTTAAAGAAATATTGGAAAATGCAAAGTCCCACTTAAATAGAGGCAAACTGCTTGAGGCGTTTAATGTCATCAATCAAGGATTGGAACTCGCTCCTAAAAATTATCATTTGTTGAATCTAAAAGGCATTACCGCAAGCGCTATTGGCGACATGCCAACCGCGGTAAATGCTTTTGCCGAAGCGATAGAAGTCGCTCCGGATAATCCCGGCGCATACGTAAATTTGGGGATTATTCTGATGAACAATAATCGTCTTGAAGAAGCTCTGGATAGATTTAAACAAGCAATTGAGAAAGAGCCTGATAATTCTTTGAGCCGATATAATTATGCTTTGGCTCTTGAAGCAAGCGGAAACATTGAAGAAGCAATTAAGGAATACGAGCTTGCGGTCAAGCTTAATCCCGATAATCACGGAGCGTTTACAAATTTAGGTATCCTTTATTTGTTAACCGGAAATTTCGGGAAGGGACTTGAATATTTTGAGCATAGATTTTACACCGGAGAATTGAAACGCAAAGAGCTTCCCGGGAGGCGCTGGGAAGGGGAAATGGCGAAGGATA
>JALWEC010000220.1 GCA_027036655.1 Melioribacteraceae bacterium | reverse complement strand
AAATTGCCGTTTGGGACGGAACAGACTTGCATGGCAACAAAGTCGGAAGCGGAGTTTATTTTATTTCGGCTTTTAACAGCGAAGGGAAAGAAGTAGCCTCAACCAAAGTCGCGGTGGTGAAGTAAGCACCCAAGAAACAAGCTGTCCGCCGTGACGGATTGCGTACAAAAAATAACACGCGTCATTGCGAGTCCCGATTTACCGGGACGTGGCAATCTTCTGAATATTCACCCTCAGCAGTTAAACTGCTTCCGAATATACGACATTGGTATGTTTTCTAGTGAGATTGCCGCAGTCGTCGCAAGCTCCTCCTTCGCAATGACGCTACAAACTCGTCATTGCGAGCGAACGGAGTGAAGCGCGGCTCCGCCACGGCGGACTCACTAATGTTCAACATCAGCAGTTAAACCGTAATAGAACATTTGGCTTTAGTAAGTTTTCTGGTGAGATTACTTCGTCGTTCCACTTCTCGTAATGACGCTAAAATTTAAATTACAAACTCGTCATTGCGAGCGGAACGAAGTGAAACGCGCCTCCGCCTTGGCGGACTCCTGAATATTCAACCTTTGCCGTTAAATCGTTTTTGAACATTTAAAATCAGCGTGTTTTTCGGTGAGATTGCCACGTCGCCCCGCTCCTCGCAATGACGTTTATTTTCTAACAATACGCAGTCCGCCAATAAGAACTAATCTTTGGTAGCTCAGTCCTATCGAATAAATTTTTCAGCCGGGTTGGGAATGAATTATTATCTTTGCATTTTTAATTTTCTATTTGGTCGGAATGATTTCAGTTCAAAATTTATCGATGCAGTACGGCGGAAAATCACTTTTCGAGAACGCCGGATTTAAGATTGAAAAATCGGATAGATTTGCTTTAGTCGGCTCGAACGGCGCCGGAAAATCCACGCTCCTAAAAATATTAGCGGGATTGGAAGAACCGGAAAGCGGCTCGCTCAACTATGCAAAAGGCATTCAAATTGGATATCTCCCGCAGGAGTTCTACTCGCTGAGAGGCAAATCCGTATTTGACGAAGTAAAATCAGCCCTTACCGAGCATAACGCTTTGGAAACTGAGGAAGCGGAAATTCACGACTTGTTAGAAGATTCCACTCTCGGCGCGGAGGAACACAACCGGCTGCTGCTTCGTTTCGGAGAAATTCAGGACGCGAAGGAAAAACTGAATTTCTATGAAGCGGATTCCGGAATAGAAAAAATTCTCACCGGACTTGGTTTCCGGGAAGCGGATTTCCGAAAACCCACGGAAACATTTTCGGGCGGCTGGCAAATGAGAATCCACCTTGCAAAAATTCTTATCCGCGAAACCGACTTAATAATGCTTGACGAACCGACTAACCACCTTGATTTATATTCACTTCGCTGGCTTGTAAAATTTCTCGAAAGCTACAAAGGCGCAATTCTGATTGTTTCCCACGACAAATACTTCATTAACCGAATTACTTCAAAAACGATGGAGATTGCCAATAAGAAGATTACGATTTTTAACGGGAAGTTTGAAGCGTATCTGAAATATAAAGCGCAGAGGGAGGAAGAACTGCTTCATCTGAAAAAAATCGAGGAGAAAAAAACCAAAGAGCTTGAGCGTTTTATCGAACGGTTCCGGTATAAAGCCACAAAATCAAAGCAGGTGCAAAGCAGGATTAAAATGCTGGAAAAACTCGATAAGGTTGAGATTACAAGCAAAAGAAAAAATATTAAAATAAAGTTTCCTGAGCCGCCGCGCGCAGCCGCCATTCCGGTTAAGGTTAAAAATTTATTTAAATCGTACGACGATTTAAATGTTCTCGAAGATGTAAGTTTTGAAATTGAAAAGGATGACAAAATTGCTTTCATCGGATTAAACGGCGCGGGAAAATCTACGCTGGCAAAAATTCTTGCGGGAAAAATAGATTACGATAAAGGAAGAGTCGAAGTAAATCCGATGACGGAAATTGCGTATTACTCGCAGGAGGTTAGCGACAATCTCGATTTGGAAAAAGATTTGCTCGATACGCTTATGTCGGAAAGTCATGATTATACGCTCCCCCAAATCAGAACGATACTCGGCGCATTCCTTTTTTCGGATGATGATGTTTTTAAGAAAGTGAAAGTCCTTTCCGGCGGCGAGAAAAGTCGGCTGACTATGGCAAAACTTCTTCTGAAACAATCCAATATGCTGATTCTTGACGAACCTACTAACCACCTTGATTTCGAGTCGAAAGCGATTCTGCAAACCGCGCTGAAAGAGTACAGAGGAACAATTATACTGGTTTCGCACGACATCGATTTTATGCGACCTTTTGTTAACAAAATTCTTGAGTTTGACAAAAAGCATGTGAAATATTTTATCGGCGGAATAGATTATTATCTCGATAAAATAAACCTGGACGAACTCCGATACGAAACCGAGAGCAAAGAAAAGAAGGAATCGAACCGGAAACTTCAGAAGCGGAAAGCCGCGGAACTCAGACAAAAACGGCACAAAGCCACGAAGGATTTGAAGTCGAAAATTACTTCCCTTGAAGCCGAAATCCATCTGCTGGAAGAAACCGTAAAACAATGCGAAAACGATTTGACAAAGGAGGAAGTTTACTCCGTTCCGGAAAAAGCAAGGGAAGTTAAAGCTTTTTATAACAGCACAAAAGAAGAACTTGATAAAAAATTGGACTATTGGACAGAGTTAAATTTTCAGCTTGAAGAAATTGAAAAGGAGTTTTTGTAATGCTTCAGTTGGAAAGGGAAATTGAAGTTTTTTGGCTAATGCGAACTTTTTATTTTAAAAACCGCGTTTTTGATGCTTTTTTACGGGTGTAGTTTACGGTTTTTTCTCATTTGGTTCTTTGCTCAAGGTTAATATCTTGTAATGCAAAGTTTTTATAAAAGTCTTCTTTTTTAAGCGAGCTTGGTTAAGTTGTTTGTTCGCAATAAGTTAAGGTAAAAATTCTTTTTGTGTTAAACTTCTCATTTGAAAAGTCAGTCAAGTTTTCAAAGAACAATCGGCGTTCCTATGGCAAAAATTTGGGTTTATATTACCTTTTGTTAGTCGAATTTTCTTTATTATTCTCGACGCTTTTGCCCATTTAGTTTGGCGGCTTGTTTTGCAACTGTTTTGCTTAACGGTTCAGTGTATGAAGTGTTGGGCGTTTTGAAATGCCTAATTTTCAATCTACTATGCCGTTTATTTATATCCATAACTTTTAATTTAAATATCAATTGTCCAATGACTTATAGGGAGCTTTGTATAACCCAAATTAGTTATATCGAATTTGCCATAGCGAATGTGTAAACCGTTTGAAATATTTCTAAATTCAAGTATGATTGCTAGTTTTGAGATTCTTCATTCCGCTGCGCCCCATTCAGAATGGCATATAGAATGGGTTATGCAAAGCCTTCTTATGTGCATTGTTGTGTGGTCGCTATTTGTATCCCTATTTATTTTTCCATTAACCATTCGAATACATTTTTGTGGATTATTCCGTATCTGTTTTGAGTAAAAGCATCCTTCGTTAATAAAAACTTAGGATAATTATCTTTTATTGCTTCTAACGGGGCAAATTCTCTTTTCTCGGTTTCTTTATTTGATATTCCCCAGGAAACTTGATAATATTCAATTTCTCCATTCCGATTTTTTGTAGTAAAATCTACCTCCGTATTACGTAAACGCCCAGTCCATACTTTATAACCCCTTCTTAATAATTCAAGATATACAATATTTTCAAGAATATGACCTCTATCGGATGTTCTTTCTCTACCAACTAATACATTTAGTAAACCGACATCTACTAGAAACCTTTGCAAAACCTAAAAAAAAACTGACAAAGTTCAAAAATTTAAATAAATTGACACATAAAATAAGAAGGGACTAAGATGTATCAATTAAGTTTTGCAGACA
>JALWEC010000219.1 GCA_027036655.1 Melioribacteraceae bacterium | reverse complement strand
ATAAAAAATTGGATAACAACGCCTCCCTTGACGACGCTCAAAGCGGGACCGTATTTGTCGGATTTGTCGGGATGATTGATCCGCCGAGGCCGGAAGCGAAAAAAGCTATTAAAACCTGTTTCGGAGCTGGAATCCGTCCGGTAATGATAACCGGAGATTACGAAGTTACGGCGGTAGCCGTTGCGAGGGAAGTGGGAATTTTAAAATACGGAAACTCAATCAGCGGATATGAATTGGAGAAGCTTAACGATAAAGAGTTGAGTGAAATCGTTGATCAAACCGAAGTTTTTGCAAGGATTGCTCCGAAACATAAACTAAGAATTGTTGACGCGCTGATGAAACGGGGAAATATTGTCGCAATGACCGGAGACGGCGTAAACGACGCGCCGGCGCTGAAAAAAGCCGACATAGGAATTGCAATGGGAATACGCGGTACCGACGTTAGCCGTGAAGCCGCGGATATGATTTTAACCGACGATAATTTTTCATCCATTGTCGCTGCGATTGAAGAAGGGCGCTCGATATTTCAGAATATCAGAAAATATCTTGTTTATCTTCTCAGCGGCAATTTCGGAACCGTGCTCGGATTAAGCATCGCGCTGCTCACCTTTTTGCCTATTCCGTTAACCGCCGTTCAGATTTTGTTCATAAACTTTTTGATGGACGGCTTAATTGCTATTGCTTTGGGCGTTGAGCCGCCGGAGAAGGGATTGATGAAAGACAAGCCCCGCAATATAAAAGAAGGGGTTCTCAGCAAGCATATGATGTTCTACATTGGAATGATTGGCGCGGTAATCGGTATTGTTACGATTACGGTATTTTATTTTGTTCTTGAAGCGGGAGCCTCAACCGAGAAAGCCGTAACAATATTTTTTGCAACGCTGATTTTCTCGCGGTTGTTCAATGCGTTAAATTGCCGCTCCTTCCACCTACCCGCGCTTTCCATGAAATTCTACAATAATAAAGCTCTCTTTATTTCTTATTTTATTTCGATAGCATTCACTTTGATTGTTATTGAAGTTCCTCTTTTTCACGAACCGTTTAATACCGTAAGTCTTTCCGGCGGCGAGTGGCTTTTGGTCTTGTTTTCTTCTTCGATTGTCTGGTTGGTTTTTGAAATTTACAAGTTGGTAAAACTTAATCAAAAGTAGGCTTTTAGAAAACTAACCTTTTGCGATGAAGCCTATATTTAGATTAAAATATTGCAAGCCGAAATTACCACAAGGATTTTTTTGATTTTATCCGGACGAAAATCTTTTTCCTTTCCAATAGAACTTCGTAGGTCTCAAGTCCTTTGTTTCCGGATTTCCGCTTTCCCGTTTCCAAATCGAATTCCCACCCGTGAGCGGGACAGACTACGCAACTTTCTTCGATAAAGCCTTGAAAAACGACTGAAGCATGTTGATGCGGACAAATATTTCCGAGCGCGTAAATTTTACCGTTAACTTTAAAAAGGGCGACTTCATCGTCGCCCGCAAAAACTTGTTTACCGACTTTTTCTTTCAGTTCGTCTATATCGGCAACATAAATAAACTCGCCTTCTTTTGTCATAAAGTTGTAAAGTGTTCGTTAACAACAAATCCTTTGTCGGTTTTCTTAACGGTAACGCCAATATTTTTCGGATCATGTTCAAAAACGAGTTCCCAGTTTTCATCCACTGCTTTGGTCAAATATTTTATTTTCTCTTCGAGAGTTTCAAGGGGGCGTAAGTCATATCCCATGATGTAAGGAAGTGGCACATGTCCGGCGGTCGGGATAAGGTCGGCGCAGTAAAGAAGAGTTTTGTTACCGTCGGAGATTTTAACCATCTGATGCGAATCCGTGTGTCCGTTTGTTTCAAGAAGTTCGATTTCATCGTCAAATTGCGTATCTCCCTCTACGAAATTCAAAATCCCTTCTTCGTAAAGCGTAACATAACGATTCGGGAAGTAGCTCGCTTTATCGCGGAGACTGGGATTTAATCCCCAATCGTACTGACCTTTCTGAATAACGTATTTTGCGTTTGGAAAAGCGGGCATAGGTTTTCCGTTTTCATCGAAGATAACCGCACCGCCGACGTGGTCGAAATGAAGGTGTGTAAGAAGCACATCGGTAATTTCCTCGGGCTTAATTCCCTTTGCTTCAAGCGAATTAAAAAGAGTGTTGGAAAAATCCATACGGTAAATTTTATTGAATTTTTCATCCCAGCTTTGTCCGGCTCCGGTATCTATTAATATTTTTCTCGAATCCGATTCAAGCAGAAGGCACCGCGCCGCAAGCGTAATTCTGTTTTTCTCGTCTGCCGGATTGGTCCTTTCCCACAATGGTTTAGGAATTACTCCGAACATTGCGCCGCCGTCAAGCCCGAGCGTTCCCGTTTCAAGATAACTAACTTCATACTTACCGATTTTCATTTATTCCTCCAAAAATTTCCCGACATAAAAAAGTCTTAGTCTGTAACAAATAAAAAAAGGCTGATTGCAAAAGAGAGATCTTTCGTCAATCAACCTTTAGAAAATATCATAAAGAATTAACGACCGATTTCGTCTAAGTGTTCTTTTTTAGCCTCTAATTC
The DNA here is from genome assembly GCA_027036655.1 of Melioribacteraceae bacterium. Taxonomy (GTDB): domain Bacteria; phylum Bacteroidota; class Ignavibacteria; order Ignavibacteriales; family Melioribacteraceae; genus WGAL01. Next base: position 1,344 of record JALWEC010000219.1, on the reverse strand, counting down.
TTCTTTACTTTCAACATGGTCCGGGTCCGGTACACAAGCGTCAACAGGGCAAACAGCCGCACATTGCGGTTCGTCGTGGAAACCAACGCATTCGGTACATTTATCCGGAACAATGTAGAAATGATCTTCACTGTAAAATCCGGTTGCGCCGGAGGGTGCTGCATCATCTTCGCCGTGAGTTTCGCCTGCAAATTCCCATTCTACGCCAGCTTCATAGATAGCTGTATTCGGGCATTCCGGTTCGCATGCTCCACAGTTGATGCATTCGTCAGTGATCATTATTGCCATAACAATGCTCCTTCGTTTAGTTTGTTAATTTTAAAACCGAAATGAATACGGTCTTATATTACTTAATTTATTGTTCTATCCGAATTAGTTACATCCCCAAAAATAAAGAACTTATTATTCCGAATAAGGATACTATCAGTATTATTAAATAAACCTGTGAAATATAAGTAAAAGGATAAAATATGACAATCTTGTTTTTTAAAAATAGATTGAAATAACGAAATGGAAAACATTATGACAATCAAAATCGTGAACGGGAGCAATTAAGTAAAGACTTTGCATATCCGAATAATTTGTCTCTTCACCGATAAACGGCAATACTGTCAACTTAAGAAAATAGTCATTTGCATTACCCCATTGATTTATCTGTGTGTAAAAGGGGAATCATAATTGCTGTAACCGATTTATCGGATTATGTACCATAAAGCTTACGCAACCGGTAAACTGATTGAACTTCATTTTTTTAGTTTTGATCATATTGCCGAAACAATAGGTTAATGATAAAACGCCTTTAAGTTAAAAATACCGCAAAATACCACTGTCCCATTTTGAGATTTTAACAGGATTCTTCGTCCCATAATAATGCAGAAACTCTGCTTTTTTATTTTAAAAGCCTGTTTTTAGCTCAAAAAAGCGGATTTGTTTTTTGGCTTATTTATTGCTGCGGATAGGAAAAAATAATAATAAAAAGTAAGGTAAAACAATGAAAAAAGTTACTACATTAATAACGCTGGCTCTGATGATGATTTTTACAATTACATTAAAAGCCGACTCAAAAGGAACGGTTACCGCTGTTCCGACCGGTATAGCCGAAGTTTCGATTGTACATATAACCAATCCTGTTTCGGGTTATTTTTACAGCGGAACATTTAATGCCACAATAGGGGGAAATAATGTAAAGTTGTATTGTATAGATTTACATCATCACCTCCAGTGGAATACAACTTATACGGATGACGGACATACCTCGCCGGAGATTACATATATATTGAATAACTATTACCCTTATGTAACCAACAGAAGCGATGCATTATCCGACGTTAATAAAGAAGCCGC
>JALWEC010000218.1 GCA_027036655.1 Melioribacteraceae bacterium | reverse complement strand
GATACGTATGACCTTTGGTTCGGACCTTCGGGTAATATGAGTAAAGTGGTTACCGACGGAGCGGCTTCCAAAGGAGGAAGTTATTCATATTCCAATCTAAACAGCGGGGCGGATTACCAATGGCAGGTAATAGCAAAAAATTCAACGACCGGTGAAACCACTAACGGAGCGGTTTGGAGTTTCAGAACCGCTTTGGCTGCGGGTCAATATCAAATAGGAAGCGGAACTAACACGGGAGAGCATTTGCCGATAGAACCTTATTTTGGTTATACTTATTCTCAGTCCCTTTATTTTAGTTCCGATTTCGGTTCGGTTGGTTCCAATAAACGAATTTCAAAAATTTATTATAATTACCATAAGGTGTCCACAAATGATCACGACGCGGACGATTGGGTAGTTTATATCGGCACGACAACAGCAACTTCGGTTAGCGATTGGACGGCGGTCGGTTCTTTAACAAAAGTGTTCGACGGAAACTCAGGTTACGGAGACATTGCCGCCGGAGACGGCTGGATGGAAATTACGCTTGACACGCCTTTTAATTACGACCCGAGTACAGACGGAAACCTGATTGTAGCCGTAGATGAAAACAGCAGTGGTTATACATCCGGCTCCGACGAATTTTACTGCGACCAAAATACAACAAAAGCAAATGTAAGTATTGTTTATTATAATGATAGTACAAATCCAGATCCGGCTTCGCCTCCTTCAGGAACAACCTCTTCCTATTATCCCAATATAAGATTTCAGTTCGAAGATATACCGGCTGGTCCTCAATTGTCAGTAAATCCCGAAAGCAAGGATTACGGCACGGTTTATTTGGGAGAATCGTCTTCGGAACAAACTTTTACGGTTACAAATAACGGACAGGGAACTCTCCAAATAACTGCAACAACAATTACCGGCACAAATTCCGGCGATTTTGTATTAACGGATAACAATACTTATCCGGTTAATTTGACAAACGGGCAAACAATGACGGTTCAAGTTCACTTTAGTCCTTCCGCGGAGGGCGCAAGAAGCGCAACATTGCGTTTTACCGCTAACGCAAAAACCGACCACGACGTTGCTCTTAGCGGAACGGGGCATAATGCTACGGTTTCAAGCTATCCGTACAACGAACCGTTTACAAGCTTTACGGAGGCTTCCAATGCGACAGGATTTACAGACGATTGGACGACCGATCCGGCAAATACAACTAGCGCATTCCGTTGGAATCCTGATAAAGACGGAACGCCATCTTCTTCTACGGGACCTTCGGTTGACCATACATCCGGAGACGCAAACGGTATTTATCTGTTCACGGAAGCATCTTCGGGAAGCGAAAACGATGTGGCTTACGTTTACACTCCTCCGTTTGATTTAAGTTCTCTTACAAATCCCGCCGTTAAATTTTATTATCATATGTACGGTGCGGATATGGGAACGTTGGAATTGCAAATTTCCGACGACGGAGGTTCCACGTGGACAACTCTTGTTACGCTTTCCGGACAACAGCAGGAAAGCAGTAGCTCTCCTTGGGCTTCTTCTTATAATGAACTTTCGGCTTATGCCGGTAAAACCGTTAAATTCAGATTTAAAGCTATAAAAGGAAGCGGTTACACAGGCGATATGGCAATCGACGATTTTTATGTCGGAGAGCAAATTAATAAATCGTTTAACTCTGTTACAGTTGCTCAAGCTGCAACATCAAATATTTTGGTTGGTTCTACCAATAATGAAATATTGAAATTGAAATTTGACGTAGAGGGCGGTTCAGGCACATTACCCCTTAACTCTATTACGATAACGGGTGCAAACAAAAACGACGCTGATATTGCAAGTAACGGCGTTAAATTATACAGAACGGCAACGCCAACATTCGCTACCGATAATCTTGTAGCTACCGGTTCTTTTGCCAAAGGATCTGTTGCATTTAACGGACTGAATTATGATTTGCCTTCCGGTTATACATATTTCTGGGTAACTTATGATATTACATCGGCGGCGACAGTAGGAGATACGGTTGACGCAAAGATTCTTGCTAACGGAATTGATGTTAACGGAACAACTTATAATAGCTCTGACGATAATCCTGCCGGAAGTAGAACATTATACGGAATAGCGCTTAGTTCGGTAACGGTTACGCAAGCTTCAACTTCTAGTATTAGCGTGGGAAGTAGCGGAAACGAAATATTGAAAATTAAGCTTGATGTATCGGAATCCACTACAAGCGGTGGTCCTTCGGTAGATTTTACTTCATTAACCGTAACCGGTGCAAATACGGACGATAATGACGTTTCGGCGATAAAAATCTATAAAACCTCAAATTACTCATTTAATACGGATAATTTGGTTGCAACCGGAACTTTTGCAAAAGGTCAATTAACGTTTAATCTTTCCGAAAGCTTAACTTCCGACATGTATTATTGGGTAGCTTATGATGTTTCTTCTTCCGCGACCGACGGAAATACGGTTGACGCTTTAATTCCGGCAAACGGAATGACAATTAGCGGAAATACTTACAATTCCGCCGATGATAACCCTGAAGGTAGCAGAACCATACATAATTATTATCACGGTGGAAATGGTACGCTTTACGGCGGATATTATTTTGCAAATTCAACGCCAAGCGGCGGTTCAAATCGTCCTACTTTCTCTTGGATTGATACGGTTGGACAGACTCGAATAACCGAATGGACAAGTGGTTCTGCGGATGACGGTTATAAAAAAGTTCCTATTTCGTTTACATTTAACTTCTTCGGTAATAATTACGATTCATTATATATCGGGTCAAACGGAGTAATTGCTTTCGGGACAGGTTATTCCGGAACAGGAAGTTCGGCATCCATTCCTTCGACAAACACGCCAAATAATATGATTGCCGTTTCATTAATGGATCTTGACGACAGAGCAGACGGGAAAATATTTTACGGAACAAACGGAGGAAATTTCGTTGTAACGTGGTATCATTATTATGATTACGGCAATGATAATGAATGGATTACTTGCCAAGCTTTACTTAAACCGAACGGTAATATTAAATTGCAGTACAACTATTCCGAAAGTCAAGTTGGGGATGAAATTTCGGGTGACGCTTTAATAGGTATCGAAAACTCCGATGGCAGCGATGGACACCAATACCGCAACAATGGCGACGGAGGTCCGATATTTGATAATTCCAAAGCCGGTGATTTGGCTGTAGAGTATTCAAAAACAGAAGGAGCTACTCCGGTTGAGCTCTCTTCCTTTACCGCCGTTTCTAATGGCGATGGTTATGTTTCCATTAAATGGACTACCCAAACTGAAGTTAACACGGCTATGTTTGAACTGCAGCGCGCGGAAAAACCTGAAAATAGCGACGAACCGGAATGGAAAACAATTGCTTCCGTTGCCGCCGCCGGTAATTCGAATGCACCGAGAAACTATGCGTTCAAGGATGAATTGGAACATTCCGGACATTACGAGTACAGATTAAAAATAGTTGATTTGGATGGAACATTCAAATACGGCAAACAGGTTGAGATATTTTCAAAGATATTGTTCAAATATAAGTTATTGCAGAATTATCCCAATCCGTTTAATCCGAGTACAAAAATTAACTTTGAACTGAAAAAAGAATCAAATGTAACTTTGAAAATTTACGACATACTCGGAGAAGAAGTCGCTACTTTAGTAAACGGACGAAAAAAAGCCGGAAGATATACCGTTAAGTTCAACGCTTCAAACTTAGCTTCCGGAATTTATTTTTACCGGTTGAATGCGGGAACTTTTACCGCTATTAAAAAAATGATATTAATGAAATAATTATTCTATGAGACGCGGATTATTCCGCGTCTCTTTTTTTATATTTTTCGGTTAAAAAATTTTTTCTATGCACCCTCCTATTTAAGATATTATTAATCCAAAATATATGTAACACAATTCGGTTCTTATTTTTT
>JALWEC010000217.1 GCA_027036655.1 Melioribacteraceae bacterium | reverse complement strand
AAAACTATTTTAGGATAAAGTACCAAACCTTCGAGGTTTGCCTTGTAAAACCAAACTGCATAACCGGAGCTGATATTTATTAAAACTCCTATTACGTATGTAGGTCAAAACCTCGAAGGTTTTTTTTCTACTCACACTTTTAACATACAAGTTTGATCAATTACCGAATTACAAAACCAATTTGTTTTTACTATAAAAAAGGCTGCCTCTATCGGGACAGCCTTTTTCGTAATTAACCACATAACAACTAATTCAATAAATTCCCGCCATAGTGAGAATCTATTTCATTCCCGCCGGAGCCGTTGGAATTATCTAACTTAAACTGTTCGACCAACTGTTGTAAGTTTTCAGTTAAACGATTTAAATCTTCGGTTGCTTTGGCAATTTCCTCAACTCCGGCAGTTGACTCGTGAGTTACCATATTAATCGATTCAATATTTCTGCTGATTTCTTCCGCAGTCGAAGCTTGTTCTTCGCTAGCAGTTGCAACTTGGGAAACCAAATCCAAAACTCGCTGAGAAGTTTTAACAATCAGTTGAATTGCATCTCCGGCTTCGCCGGCAAGTTTTTTACCGGTCTCAACTTCTTCAACGCCGCTTTTAATTGACGCAACAGTATCATGCGTACCTTTCTGGAGTTGTACTATCATCTCGGCAATTTCTTTTGTAGCGCCGGTGGTTCTTTCGGCAAGTTTCCGTACTTCGTCGGCGACAACGGCAAATCCGCGTCCCTGTTCTCCGGCGCGGGCGGCTTCGATTGCAGCGTTCAATGCAAGAAGATTTGTCTGGTCCGCAATGTCGTTGATTACGTGAATAATTTCACCGATTTTCTCGCTGCTTGAACCAAGTTCCTTAACTGTTTCTCCGGCTTCAAAAACTATATCGGCTATTTTATTCATCTCATAGATTGTTTTTTTAACCGCTTCATCAACATGGTCTGTTGCTTCAACGGATTCCTTAACGGCTTCCGCGGCAAGATTTGTGTTTTGATTTGTTTCTACTATCGTGGAACTCATTTCCTCCATTGCGCTTGCTATTTCGCCGGTCTGTGCGCTCTGTTCCTGCGCTCCGGCTGCCATTTCTTCCGCGCTGGACGATATTTGCGTGCTTGCGCTTGCCGTTGCATGAATGGCTTCAGTAAGTTTGCTTATCAATACTCTAATTCTTTGAACTGTTAAGTTAAACGCATTAAATAACTTCCCTATTTCTTCATCTTCTTCCTTTGGTTTTACTTGAACATTCAAATTTCCCGAAGAAAATTGCTCAAGACCTGACATTAGTTCGGCAACATTATTTTGAAGAATTTTTTCCCTTTCTTCCACAACACTTCGAGCTTCTTCCGCTTCTTTTTGGGCTTTATCCGCAATTTCCTTCTCCCGATTAACCTCGTTAAGATGATTTTCAATTTTATCTACCATTTGATTAAATGCTTCGGCTAATTTCCCGACTTCGTCTCCGCTCTTTATTATTACTCTCGCGGATTCTCCGTTAGCAATCTTTTCTGCTGTTGTATTAATAGCTTTAATTGACTTGGAAATTTTGTTACTAACCCAGAAAGCAAAGAAAATAATAACTAATAACATAATTATAATACTATATTCTATATTATTTATTATTCTTGCCATATCGGTATGTAAGTCATCAAGAAAAATCCCGCTACCGATAATCCAGCGCCAGCCCGGAATTAGTTTTACATAGGAAATTTTCGGTAATTGTTTATTAGAACCGGATTTAGAACAAACATAATAAACGAAACCTTCTCCTTTAGCTTTACATACATCAACCATATTCCGGTAAGGTTCATTTCCCTGCTCATCTTTATAATTTATCAGGCTTTTTCCGTTGAGTTGCGGCTTTACAGGATGCATTATCATAACCCCATTCAAATCATTTATCCAAAAGTAATTATCCCCTTGGTATCTGATATTTTTAATATCGGTGAGAGCTTGTTTTTGAGCTTCTTTAACACTTATTTTACCCATATCCGCTAAATTCTTGTAATGTTGAATTAATGAAACCGCTATATTAACACTATTCTTTAATCCGAATTCTCTTTCATGAATCACTGAATCTTTGATTTGAGGAACAGCTACTAAGTAGAAATCGATGCCTATCATAAAAAATGTGAAAATTGTTATTGAAAACACTTTCCAAAATATTGACCAATTTCTAAATTTTAACTTATTCATTTTTACCCCTTTAATTAATTATATTATTTAAGAACTTGTGAACATTATCGTACAAAGTAGTATAAAGTTTAGTATAAATTATTTATAGTCACCTTTGCAAAACTTAAAATAGTCATATTGAATCCGCCAAAATGGAAATATAAACCGTCTGAATATCTTTGAATTCGGAGCAATTACATGTACTGCTCCCTCAAGAACAGAAAAAAAACGACATATTATTAGATATGAAAACCTTCTTTTAGAGACCTTTGCATAACCTAAATTTGTCATATTGAGTTAGCCACGACGAAGATGTAAGCCGTCCGAAATATCTCTAAATTCAGTATAATTACCGATTTTGAGATTCTTTCCGCCAAGGCGGATTCGCTTTGCTCCATTCAGAATGACATATTACGGTGTTATGCAAAACTTTCTATTAAGTTATTTTCTCATCAAATGGCTCCCGTCAGCTACTATTCTGCCATTTATTTATTGCCGGTGTATAGCAAGCCCTGTAAGGTAATTATACTTTTACTAACTCCAACCTTATAAATATGAGGAAAATCAAATCTTCTAACTTCCGAAGGAAGCAAATTTAGTCTGTTTTTTGCATAATCTGCAATTTCGGAAATACTTCTCCGGGGCAGAGTCGTTTTCCCTTTGCTGAAAACAAGCGACAGCAAATTCTCGAAACGCAAACCTTTTACGACCTTAAACTTTTCCGAAAAATGAGGATGATAATATTTTGAGATTGCTTTCTCATCGGTAAGCGTTACGGCGTCTCCGTAAAAAGAACCGTCTTCCGAGAAAAATCTCCGTATTTCTTTTCTCCCCGGCAAAGTGGTTTTAGCAATATTTTCCGAAAATTTCATCGTAGCTTTTCCCGCGATTTCCGAAAGTTTATATACTCCGTCCAAAGCGCCGTCCGGCTTTGCAGCCGCTAATTTTGTCCCCACTCCGTAAATATCAATCGCCGCGCTTTGCTCTTCCAAACTTTTAATAATATATTCATCAATCTGATTTGAAACGGCAATTTTAACATAATCAAGCCCCGCGGCATTCAGTTTCGTTCTGACTTCTCTGCTAAGATAAGCAAAATCGCCGCTGTCCAAACGAACTCCGAGTAACCTCTTCCCTTTCGCTTCCAACTCTTTTGCAACTTTAATCGCGTTAGGCAAACCGGAACCAAGTGTGTTGTAGGTGTCCAGCAGAAGAACCGCATTTTCGGGATAAATTTCCGCATACTTACGAAAGGCAATCAGTTCGTCTCCAAAACTCTGTACCCATGAATGCGCCATTGTGCCGCTCGGAGTCAAACCGAATTCCTTTGCGGCAAATACATTAGATGTCGCCTTAACTCCGCCGATAACCGAAGCGCGGCTTGCCCATACGGCTCCAAGCCCTTGCGCCCGTCTCATCCCGAAATCAAGAACGACTTTTTCGCCGGCGGCGGAACATATTCTTGCGGCTTTTGTTGCCACAAGAGATTGAAAATTAAGCACATTGAGTATAAGAGTTTCAATCAGCTGAGTTTCAATTAAAGTTCCTTCAATCCGGACAATCGGTTCATTCGGGAAAACGACTTCTCCTTCTTTTACCGAAAAGACATTTCCCTTAAACCGGAAGTTTTTTAAATATTCAAGGAATTCCTTTTTAAATCCCAACCTTTTCAGATAAGCGATTTCCTTGCTTCCGAATTTATAACCCTCCAAAATATCAAGAAGCGTTTCAAGTCCGGCAAAAATGACATAGCCCCCT